>JAICTB010000271.1 GCA_025936595.1 Thermoleophilia bacterium
CCGATTCGCCTACCTGCTCGCTCCGCCGTTCTTCCCGCTCGTCGTCTCCGCGGGCGGTCAGTGACCTCGGGCTACACCTCGCCGAGGTAGGTCTTGCGCACCTGCTCGTTCGTCTTCAGGGCGGCCGCGTTGTCGGCGAGGACGATCCGGCCGGTCTCGAGGACGTAGCCGCGGTCGGCCGCGTCGAGCGCCATGAGCGCGTTCTGCTCGACGAGCAGGATCGATGTGCCCTGGTCGTTGATCTGCTTGATGATCTCGAAGATGCGCTCGACGAAGATCGGCGCGAGCCCGAGCGACGGCTCGTCGAGCAGCAGCAGCTTCGGCCGCGCCATCAGCGCCCGCCCGATCGCGCACATCTGCTGCTCGCCCCCCGACATCGTCCCGGCCTTCTGGTTGCGACGTTCCTGCAGGCGCGGGAAGAGCTCGAACACGCGCTCCATGTCGCCGCGGATCTCGCCGCGGTCCGGGCGCTGGAACGCGCCCATCTCGAGGTTCTCCGTGACGGTCATGCGCGGGAACAGCCGCCGGCCCTCCGGGGCCTGCGCGATGCCGCGCTTCACGATCTGATGTGCCGCGACCGCCGTGATGTCGCGTCCCTGGAACTGGATGCTCCCCTGCCTCGGGCGGTTGAGGCCGTTGATCGAGCGGAGGGTCGTCGACTTGCCGGCGCCGTTCGCACCGAGGAGCGTCACGATCTCGCCGTCGTGCACCTCGAGCGACACGCCCTTCAGAGCGTGGATCGAGCCGTAGTAGGTGTGGACGTCGTGCAGCTTCAGGATCGTCGAGCCGTTGGCATTGGCGTTGGCGTTGGTGCTCACGAGAGCCCCTGCCGCCGCATGTCCTCGACCGCGGCCTTGCCGAGGTAGGCCTCGATCACGCGCTCGTGCTGCTGCACCTCACGCGGGGTTCCCTCCGCGATCTTCTCGCCGTAGTCGAGCACGGAGACGCGGTCGGAGATGCCCATGACGACGCGCATGTCGTGCTCGATCATCAGGACAGTCAGCTTCTCCTCCTCGCGGAGCCGCCCGACGAAGGCGGTGAACTCCGCCGACTCCTGCGGGTTCATGCCGGCCGTCGGCTCGTCGAGGAGCAGGAGCTGCGGCTCCGTCGCTAGGGCCCGCGCGACCTCGAGCCGCCGCTGGTCGCCGTACGGCAGGTTCTTCGCCGTCTCCTCGGCCTTGCGCCGCAGGCCTGTGAACTCGAGCAGCTCGAGCGCGCGGGCGCGGGCCTGCGCCTCCTCGCGCTTGACGAATGGCGTGCGCAGGATCGAGCCGAAGAGATTCGCCTTCATGCGCGCGTGCATCCCCACCATCACGTTCTCTGTCGCGCTCATGTTCTGGAACAGGCGGATGTTCTGGAACGTGCGGCCCATGCCGCGCGCGGTGATGGCGTGCGGAGGCTTGCCCGTCACGTCCTCGCCGAGGAACGACACGGTCCCGGCTGTCGGCTTGTAGACACCGGTGAGCATGTTGAAGAACGTCGTCTTGCCGGCGCCGTTCGGGCCGATCAGCGAGATCACCTTGCCGCGCGGCACCGTGAAGTCGACGTCGTTGACGGCGACGAGCCCGCCGAACTCCTTGCGAATCCCCTTCGCAACGAGGACCGCATCGCCGTTCGCGTCCGAATCGGTCATGCTCCGGCCCCCGCGTGCGACGCGTCGTAGAGCGGATCGTCGTGCACGCCTTCGTGCAGCTCCGCGGCGCGGCGTCTCGACGGGATCAGCCCTTCCGGCCGGAAGAGCATGACGATCAGGATGATCAGCCCGTAGATGCCGGACGCGTACAGCGGCACGTCCAGGTTCGGATGGTGGCTGCCGACGTGGACGTGGGCGTTGATCCAGGCGCCGGTGTTCGCCAGCCCTTCGCGGTCGAGGTACGCGAGGAACGCGGCGCCCACGATCACGCCCATGATGTTGCCCATGCCGCCGAGGATCACCATGCAGAGGATGAACACCGAGATGTTGAAGAAGAAGTCGCCGGGGAACGTCGCGCTCTTGAAGGCGGCGTAGTAGGCGCCGGCGATCCCCCCGAAGAACGCGCCGCTCGCGTACGCCCACGTCTTTGTGCGCATCAGCGGCACGCCCATCGCCGCGGCAGCGGTCTCGTCCTCGCGGATCGCGATCCACGCGCGTCCGAGCCGGGAGTACTGGAGGCGCAGCGAGCAGAAAACGGTGAAGAGCAGCAGCACGATCGCGGTCCAGAAGAAGAGGTCGGTCGACTGGATCTGGTGGCCGAGCACCTTCGCGTTGCAGCACTGCAGGTAGTTCGCCGGCAGCACGTGGCCGGACCACGAGGAGACCCTGTTCCCGAACCCGAGCGAGTCGAGCGGCGTGATGCCGTTCGGGCCGTTCGTGAGGTTGAAGCCGGTGCCCAGGAAGTTGTCGCTGTTGCGCGCGATCTGCGGCAGGATCTCGCCGAACCCGAGGGTGACGATCGCGAG
>JAICTB010000223.1 GCA_025936595.1 Thermoleophilia bacterium
CCGCGCCGCGCGGCGGCGCCGCCGCGAGTGCCGAGCGCAATGCCGGGTCCGTGACGTCGAACACCTGCAGCGGGCTCGTCTCCCGCTTGTGGCGCGCGTCCTCGTCGAGCAAGCCCTCGTGGGCGTCGAGCCATTCCTCGAGCCGTGCGACGTACTGCGGCCGGCACTCGGCATCGCCGATCGAGTTGAGATGGAGCGTCCACTTCGTGAGACCGAGGCGCCGCAGAAGCTCGTGGTAGAGCTGGACGATCTCAGCATCGAGCGCTGGATCCGCCGAGCCGATGGCCTCAACCGACAGCTGGTAGTGCTCGCGGTAGCGCCCCTTGCCGGGCGCGCTGTAGCGATACATAGGCGCGATCGTGTACGCCTTCACCGGCTGCGGCTCCCGGTGCATCCCGTGCTCGACGTACGCGCGGCAGATCGGCGCGGTCGCTTCGGGGCGAAGCGTCAGCGGCCGGTCGCTGCGGTCGGTGAAGTTGTACATCTCCTTGTGCACGACATCGGATGCCTCCCCCGCCGTGCGCGCGAAGAGGCCCGTGTCCTCGAAGCCCGGGGTCTGGATGCGCCGCCAGCCGTAGAGAGCCGTTACCTCCTCCATCGTCCGGACGAGGTGCCACCAGGTCGCATCCTTTGGGAGGACGTCGTGCGTCCCGCGCGGTGCCTGAAACTTCTCGGTCACGACCGCGACTGCCGCTCGGCGCGCAGCTCGTGCAAGAACGGGTTCGCTGCCAGCTCGCGCCCGAGCGTCGTCGCGGGGCCGTGGCCTGGATAGACGATCGTCTCGGGCGGAAACCGGTCGAGAAGAGCGCGCACCGACGAGAGAAGCGTCTCCCAGTCGCCGCCGGCGAGGTCGACGCGCCCGACCGAGCCCGCGAAGAGCAGGTCGCCCGCAAAGAGCTCGCCGTCGTGGTGGAAGGCGATGTGCCCCGCGGAGTGCCCCGGGACGTCGATCACCTCGAAGGCGATGCCGGCGACCTCGATCTCGTCACCGCCGGTGACGGTGTGCGCGGGGTCGTGCGGTCCGACGAGCATGCCACCGCGCGTCTCCCCCGCACGCAGCGCGTCCACCTCGCCCGCGGGCGCCCACACCTCGGCGCCGGTGCCCTCGGCGAGCGCGGCGACCCCGCCGATGTGATCGACGTCGGAGTGCGTGACGAGGATGGCGCCCGTCCGCGTGCCGATCCGCGCGAGCTCGAGGCGCAGCGGCGCCGGGTCGTCGCCGGGATCGATCACGGCCGCCTCCGGCGCGCCGCGCTCGCTCCGAACGACGTAGCAATTCGAACGGAACGGGCCCATGACGAAGCTGTCGACGACGAGCGGCATCGCGAGCGTTTGAGTGTATCCGGGTCTGGAAACGCCTCACGTGTGCAGCGCTGGGACCTGCTCGATCTCGAGGCGCCCGACGGCACGCGCGATCCGATCGTGCTCCACTCCGACGACGGCGCGCGCGCGGTCCTCGTCGTCCTGCAGCCGGGGCAGTCGCTCGGCGAGCACGAGGTCAAGGAGAACGCGTGGCTGACGGTGCTCGACGGCGAGGTCGAGTTGACGGCCGGGAGCAAGACGGAGACCGGCGGCCCCGGGACGATGGTGCGGTTCGACGCGAGCGAGCGCCACTCGCTGCGCAGCGACGGCGGCGCCCGCGTGCTGCTCCTGCTCGCGCCGTGGCCCGGCGAGGGCCACTACCGCGGCTCTGGATCGCGCTAGCGCTTACCGGACTGCTTCGCGGCGCGGCGGAGATAGCCCCGATACGCCGTGCGGTCGATCCAGTAGGTCAGCGGGATGAACGCGACCGCATAGAAGACGCCCCAGGCGATGCGAAGGGGAAGCGACGCGTTCTTGAAGAGGAACAGGAACGCGATCAGCATCGCGGCCCCCATGAAGCCGCCGCGCCGGAGCGCGCGGTTCCACGACGGCTGCGGCGGCTCGCGCAGCGCACGCCCGCCCTTCGCACTCCCGCGTTGCTTCGCTCCCTTCGCCGGCGCTGCCTTCGCCTTCGGCTCCTCGCGGGCGCGAAGCGCAGCGATCGGCACCTCGTTCCCCTCGCCGTCGACCTCGAAGACGCGCACGTCGTGGCGAAAGTCCTTGTCGCGGCGGCGCCGCTGCTTACGGGTAGGCATCGTCGCGGCCCAGGTTAGAGGCTCTCACGCCATGGCGTTCGTCGATCCGGGTGTGATCGGTGGTGCGCGTGGCACGAAGGTCGTGTGAGAGCCTCTTAACGCTGGAATGCGAGCGCCCCGTCACGCACGACGGCGGCGACGATGTCACCGCCCAGGTGGTAGGCGAGATAGCGCCAGTCGGGTGCGTCGAGCAGGGTGAGGTCGGCGCGGAGCTCCGGGGCGATCCGTCCGCGGTCGCCCGCGCAGCCCAGGACGTGAGCCGCATTCACCGTGACCGCGACGAGCGCCTCCTCCGGCGCGAGGTGGAGCTGCGTGCATGCCAGCGAGCAGACGAGCGGGAGGCTCGTCGTGAACGCGCTTCCCGGATTGAAGTCGGTCGCGAGCGCGATCGCCGCCCCCGCATCGACGAGCTCGCGTGCGGGCGGCATCGGGCGGTCGAGGAAGAGCGCACTCGCGGGCAGGAGCACGGCGGCAACGTCGCTGCCGGCGAGCGCGCGCACCCCCGCGGGGCCGGTCGCCTCCAGATGGTCGACCGAGCGCGCGGCGAGCTCGATGGCGAGCGGGATCGCGCCGCTCTCGGTGAACTGGTCGCCGTGCAGGCGCAGTGAGAGGCCCGCGTCGCGGCACGCCGCGAGATAGCGGCGCGCCCGCGCAGCGTCGAATGCGCCGCGCTCGAGGAACACGTCGGCGGCGTCGGCCAGGCCTGCCGCGCCCGGCAGTACCTCCGCGAGGGCGAAGTCGAGGTACGCGTCGGCGTCGTCGAACTCGGGCGGGACGGAGTGCGCGCCGAGCCACGTCGGGCTGCCGCCCGCAACGCGAACGGCGCGGAGCGACGCCAGCTCGGTCTCGCGATCGAGCCCGTAGCCCGACTTCCCCTCCCACGTCGTCGTGCCGTGGCGAAGCATCCAACCCGCGTGGCGCTCGACGCGGTCGCGCAGGCCCGCCTCGCCGAGCGCGCGGGTCGCCCGCACGGTCGAGAGGATGCCGCCGCCCGCCGCGTGGAGCTCCTCGTAGCTCGCACCGCCGGCCCGCAGGGAGAACTCGCCCACGCGGTCGCCACCCCACGCCGGATGCGTGTGGCAGTCGACGAGACCCGGCAGCGCGCAGAGACCGCGGCCGTCGAGCTCCTCGACGTCGCCGTCGAGCGGGCCGAGCTCGGCCATTTTCCCCACCGCCTCGATCGTGCCGCCGGCGCAGAGGACGTAGGCTTCCTCGAGCACCGTCACCTCTCGCAGCGCGCGACCGCGCACCGGCGCGGCGACAGACAACGGCGACGGCGTGGCCACCTGCGCCAGGTCGCGGACGAGCAGGCGCGTCACTCGGTCATCCGTCACTCGGTCATGCGGCGGTCAGGACGCGTCGAACGAGGGCGTCGAGAGCCCATGCTCGCGCGCGGCCGCCTGCGCTTCCGGATAACCGGCGTCGAGGTGCCGGACGACGCCCATGCCCGGGTCGGTCGTCAGCACCCGCTCGAGGCGCTCCGCGGCGTCGGCCGTGCCGTCGGCAACCACGACCATGCCCGCATGGATCGAGTTGCCGATCCCGACGCCGCCGCCGTGGTGGACGCTGACCCACGTCGCGCCTGCCGCCACGTTGACGAGCGCGTTCAGGATCGGCCAGTCGGCGATCGCGTCGGAGCCGTCGCGCATCGCCTCGGTCTCGCGATACGGCGACGCCACCGAGCCGGCGTCCAGGTGATCCCGCCCGATCACGATGGGCGCGCTGACGCGGCCGGACCGCACGAGCTCGTTGATCGCGAGCCCGGCCTTCGCGCGGTCGCCGTAGCCGAGCCAGCAGATCCGCGCCGGCAGGCCCTGGAAGGCGACGCGCTCGGGTGCGAGCTCGAGCCAGCGCTGCAGGAGCGCATCGCCGGGAAAGAGCTCCTTCAGCGCCTCGTCGATCGC
>JAICTB010000058.1 GCA_025936595.1 Thermoleophilia bacterium
GAGCTTCACCTTCTTGTCCGGTCCGATCACGAAGACGTTGCGGACGGTCGGGGGGGGGGGGGGCGTGCGTGCCTTCGCGTCGCCCTCGACGTCCGCGGGGAGCATCTCGTACAGCTTCGCGACCTGGAAGTCGTCGTCGCCGATGATCGGGTAGTTGGGCGCCGTCCCCTGCGTCTCCTCGATGTCCTTCGCCCACTCCTCGTGCTTGCCGGTCGGGTCGACCGAGAGGCCGATGATCTTCGCGCCGCGCTTGTCGAACTCGGGCTTGATACGGGCCATGTAGCCGAGCTCGGTGGTGCACACCGGCGTGAAGTCCTTCGGATGCGAGAAGAGCACCGCCCACGAATCGCCGATCCAGTCGTGGAAGCGGATCGGTCCCTCCGTGGTGTTCGCCTCGAAGTCGGGCGCCGTGTCGCCGAGCTGCAGTGCCATCAAGTCTCCTTTCGTCTAGAGAGCTGAGGCTACCGCCTCGGACCTAGCCGGCAGAGCGGCGAGGTCAGCGTCTGACGGTCAGCGACTCACGGCGCGTGGCCGTGTCGCCGACGGCGTCCGTCGCGCGAACAGTGACGGCGACGCGCGCGGGATGTTTCGGCACGCCGAGGATCCGCCCGTCCTTCGTGAGCCGCAAGCCCTTTGGCAGAGCGCCGTGCGCGACATCCCAGCGATACGGCGACGTCCCCCCGCCCGCAACGAGCTGGGCGCGATACGCATGCCCCACGCGCGCGACCGGCAGCCGCTTCGACGTGACGGTCACCGGCACGAGAGCCTTCATCACCGCCGTGTGCACGAGAGTCGCCATCGCGACGCCGCCGGCGTCGAGCAGATGCTCACCGTCGTTCTGGAACCAGTCGGGATGACTGCGCGAGTACATGTTCCAGTCGACGAGCGTCACCTGCGGATAGTGGCGATCGGCCGCGGCGAGCATGTCGTTCATGTCGACGTACGGGTGACGCACCTCGCGAAGCGTCAGCCAGAGAATGTGCTTCGCGCCTTCGGCCAACAGCGCTTGAATCGTGTCGTCGACGCTCTGTGCAAACGTCTGCTCAAAATCGTTGTACCCCATCTCGACGACGACGACCGGCTCGATCTTGGAGCCGAGCGAGTGCACGAGATCGACCACGGTCGGCACCTGCGCACCATCGAACGGACAGCTGACGCCCTCGAGCCGGCGACAGACCGCAACCTGCCAGTCCACGTCGAGCCCGGCCTGCATCACGGCGATCGCGTCGTTGTGCCAGAGCATTCCGGTCGCGACCGAATCGCCGATGATCGTGACCGCCGGCTGAGCCGGCTGAGCGGCACCTGCAGGCGTCAATGCAGCCGCCGCTGCGAGTGCCGCGACGAAACCGACGACGCCTGCGGTCACGCGACCCTGCACCGCGGCAGGGTACCAACCGTCTGCGCTGCAGCCAGCGCGAGCGCGGCGACCGCGACGACCGGCATCGTCCAGTCCCAGTCGACGCCGGCGTGCACGATGAAGACGACGTACCCGCCGACCGCCGGAGCCGCCGCCGGACCGCGCGCGATGCCGGCGGCGAGCGGCAGCGCGAGCGTCGCGAGCAGGAGAACGAGGCCGACGACACCCGTCTCGTCGAGCGTCTCGAGGTAGAGGCTGTGCGCGTTTCGCGCCGACGGCCCTGCGGGCCGCTCCGTGCGGTAGACCTCGGCGAACGTCCCGGCGCCCGATCCCCCGACCACGTGCCGCGGCACGACCGCACGCGCTGTGCTCCAGTAGCTCGTGCGGTCGCCGAGCCCGCCGATCGGCACCACGAGCACGACGACGAGCGCCGTCACCGCAGCCGCGAGCACCGCGAGCGCGGCCCGCCGGCGACCGAGCACGAGCGCACCGCCGACGGCCGCGCCTACAAGCGCTGCGGCCTCGGCGCCGCGGCTGTTCGTCAGCGCGAGCGCCGGGAGCAGGACGACGAGCGACAGGAGCGCACGCCCGCGCAAGCACACGGCCGCGACGGCGGCCATCGCGACGAGCGCGCCGAGCGCGTTCGCATACCCGATCGGCCCGACGAGCAGTGTCCCCTCGAACGGATCGCGGCCGCCGCGGTCGACGAGCGACCAGATGGCGACCGCCGCCGCGCCGACGACGACGCCGCCGACGAGCCCACGGCGCGCCACGAGGAACGCGGCGAGCGCGACCGCGTAGAGGAGCAGTCTCTGTGACTCGAGCAGCGACGCGTGCGCGTCGAGCGACCATGCCGCCGACAGCGTCGTCCAGCAGCCCAGGAGGACGAGCGCGGCGAACGTGGCCGAGCCTGCGCGCGAGACGCTGACCCGCTGCGGCCCGAAGGCCGCGACCGCACCGGCGGCGGCGAGGGCGAGGGCGCCCCAGCGCCAGGCCGACGGAAAGAATCCCCCGTCGGCCGCGGCGAGCAGCAGCACGGCCCCCGCAACGAGGGCCGTGCCGAACTGCTGCTCCGTCGCTCCGCCGCCGTTAGCTACTCGGAGCGCCGATCGTGACCTGAACCAGGCGCCGCGTGGAGGATCCACTGAGCACATCCTGACCCGGGACGCGGGCCCGCACGAAGAGAACGAGATAGCCGGTGCGCGGGAACTTCTGCCCGACCGTGAGGCTCAGCGTCGCCCAGCCCGTTGCGTCGGTCGCAACCTCGGGCATGACGCGGATCCGGCTGTACGGGACGCCGATCACGTAGACGGCCGCTCCCTGGACCGAGTTGCCGAAGCTGTCGGAGACATGGACACGCATCTGCGTGGGTGTCGTCCGAGAGCGAATCGGGTTCGCCGAGTACGTGACCTTGTCGGCAACGAGGCGGTCCGGCAGCTTCACGTCCGTCGCCTGGAGGACCTTGTTCGCCGGCTGGGCGACCGGGGCGGTCGGCGCCGACGAAGCCTGGCTCGAGCCGGTGGAGTTGGTCGCCGTGACGAGCGAGCGAATGCGGCGACCGACGTCGGCGGTCGTGAGCTTGTACGTCGTGCTCGTCGCGCCTGCGATGTCGACGCATGCTGCACCGTTTGCGTCGCAACTCACCCACTTGATCGCGTACGTGATCGGCGTGGCGCCGTTCCACGTGCCGTTCGTCGTCGTGAGCGTCTGCGCAACCTGGGCCGTCCCGCTGACGGCGGGCGCCGCCGTGTTGACCGGTGCGCCATACTCGTACTGCGCCGCACTCGACGTGCCTGCTGCACGACCGCCGGTCGCGGCCATCGCGGCGGCGATGACGGCAAAGACGGACAACACCGTGATCAGCTGCGCGCGCGGACGCATGGCGATGCTTCTCATCCTGGAACCCCCTTGTTGTCTGGCTCGATCGACGCTACCTGCGGCCACAGGCCGCTAACCGAACCGTTACGTCACGTGCACAAAGGAGGAGTTCGCGGGTCTTGGTCGTACCGGCGCGCGTTCGGCGGCGACAAGATCGCGGAGGAGGTGATACACGGGGTCGCGTGCGGCGGCACCTCAGACCCTTGTAGGTCCCCGCAGCGATGTTCCCGCCACTGCAGGTCGTCGCCTGAGGCGGCGCGGCGGTTGCGGACGCTGCCACCAGGCCGAGGGCCGCGAGTATCCCGACGGCCGACCATGCTCTCGGCTTCATTCCCTCCCCTTTCTTGGGCATCGAGATCGAGCACGAGGATCGTGCTACGACATAAATGTCCTTAATGCACGTCCGCATGCGCTCGCAGCGCATCGCCTCGCGTGGGGTTCGGTTCGGGAGCGATGGGAAGAACGAGCAGCGACATCGACGAGGGAAGAAGGAGAGCGGGATGCAGATGCAGACGCTGAACGACCTGTTCGAGCACGAGATCGCCGACCTGTACAGCGCGGAGCAGCAGCTCGTGGAGGCGCTCCCGAAGATGGCGAGCGCCGCGTCGGACGCCAAGCTGCGGAAGGCCTTCGAGCACCACCTCGAGGAGACGCGCGACCATGTTCGCCGGCTCGAGGAGATCCGCGACGAGATCGGCAGCTCGAAGACCGAGACCTGCGCCGGGATGAAGGGCCTGATCGCCGAGGGCGAGAAGACGGTCAAGGCCGAGGGCGACACGGCGGTCAAGGACGCGGCGCTGATCGGCGCGGCGCAACGCGTCGAGCACTACGAGATCGCCGCCTACGGAACCGCCCGGACGCTCGCGGACGAGCTCGGCCTCGGCGAGGCGAAGGACCTGCTCGACCAGACGCTGGACGAGGAGTCGAACGCCGACACGCTGCTGACGAAGATCGCGACCGGCGGGATGATGAAGTCGGGCATCAACAAGCAAGCTGCGACCTGACCCACGGTTGTGCGGGAGCGGCCACGGCTGCTCCCGCACGCCCTACTAACGGCGCTCGCGCCAGGCGAGCGCCGCGCATCGACGACGCCACCGTGCGCACGACCTATATCTCTGGCATCCACACTCACGTCGGCCAGTCGGCCGTGCGCCGGCTCCGGCTCCGGCGGCAATTGCGCAGAAGACACAGCAGCGGCTGTGGTTCCTCGGCGGCTGTGGGCGTTCTACGACCCCGGCGCGCTGCTCGCGGCGGCGGTCACTCGGGAAGGTTGGGCGAGTGAACGATGAGCACGTCGCAGCCGGCGCGCCGCGCGACACCCTGGCTGACGCTGCCGCCGAACAACCGGTCGAGGAAGCCAGGCTCGCGCGTGCCGACGACGATCAGGTCCGCCCCGCGCTCCTCGGCGATGTCGACGATCTCCGCGGCCGGCGCGCCGACGACGCCGGCGAACTCGTGCGCGACGCCCGTCTCGGCGAACAACGACTCGATCCGCTCCCGATGCTGTTGCCAGAGCTTCTTGTCGGCCTGCACGCCGAGCTCGGCGCTACTGAAGTAGTACGGCGTCAGGCCAAAGCTGCCCGGCATCGACTCCAGCGGGCGCGGTGCCGCGACGTCTGCGATCACGACGCGCGCCTTGAACGCCTGGGCAAGCTCCGTGGCGCGTGTCAGCGCGCGCTCCGCGGGAGCGGTCCCGTCGTAGCCGACGACGATCGTCTTCATCCTCACAGGGGTTCCCGCCAAGGCCCCGCGTCAACCACCTGAGCTGCGGGCCAACAGCGCCCGCACCTCGTCGTCGTTCGTCTGCGAGAAGTCGTCGTACCAGGCGCCGACCGCGACGAACGGCTCGGGCGTGCTCGCGCAGACGAGCTCGTCCGCGTCCGCGCGCAGAAGCTCACACGTCTGCGCCGCGGCGACCGGAACCGCGAGCACGAGCCGCCGCGGATGCTGCGCGCGCAGCGCGAGCGCCCCTGCGCGCATCGTCGCGCCGGTCGCGAGCCCGTCGTCGACGAGGATGACGGTGCGACCCTCGACGTCGACCGGTCGACGGTCGCCGCGGTACAGCCGCTCGCGCCGGGTCAGTTCCTCCTGCTCGGCCGCCACCGCGCGCTCGATCGCCGCGGCGTCGAGCCCGAGCGCCTCGACCACGCCGTGGTTCAGCACCTGGACGCCGCGCGCGATCGCGCCGACCGCGAGCTCCTCCTGACCCGGCGCGCCGAGCTTGCGCACGACGAAGACGTCGAGCGGCGCCTCGAGCGCCTGCGCAAGCTCGAAGCCGACGGGCACGCCGCCGCGCGGGAGTGCGAGCACGAGGAGGCCGGGCTCGCCGCGGTAGCGCTCGAGCTCGCGCGCGAGCACCCGCCCCGCCTCGGCGCGGTCACGAAAGCCGACAGCGGCCTCACGGACGGACGTTTCGTCTGGTCTCGTCACAAGCAAGTAGCCGCGGTGCTGCACCAAGAAACCGGTCCGGCGGCCGGCCCGTACTCATTTACAAGTCGTAAAAAGGCGGTGCCTCCGTGCGCCCCGCGGCGGACTGGCCTGCTCGGCGCTCGGCACGATCAAGCGCCCGGACGGCGACCTGCAGGTGACCTACCAGTCGGTCCGAACGGAAAGCCGGTCGAGGAGGAGGAGTCCGACCACGGCGGTTCCGGCGGCTCGGGCGGCGGAGGAGGTGGCTACTCATGACGCAAACGCGGACAGTCGAGCGGGCGGTTGAACCGTGCCGCTCCTTCGACCACGTGACCACCCCGCTCACGCTGCGCCGTCGGCGCCGTGCACCTCGACCAGTACGCCCGGCGATCATCGCCGCGCTCGCCGCGGAGGCGGCGACGGTGGTTCTACTCGGCGCATACCTCGCCGCGCTCGCGCGGCGGCGCTGAACGAGTGACAGGACCGGGGCAGCCCACAGGCTGCCCCGGTATCGACGTTCTGTGATGCCGAAGCGTCAGCTTGCGACGCCGACCGCGCGCAGCGACTCCACCGCGGCCGCATCGAACGCTCCGTGGAGCAGCAACGCCGCTTTGCGCTCCTCGGCCAGGATCGCATCGACCGTGCGAACGGTCTCCTTATCGCCGGCGGCGCTCGCGACGCGCTTGAGCTGCTCGTAGCCGCCGATCTCGAGGTGCTCGAACGCGTACGCGAAGGCGACGAGCTTTCCCGGCGTGTCCGGATGCCCCTGGAAGAACGAGCCCCAGTTCAGGGCACCGAGCCGCATCGCCGCGTCCTTGAGCGACGACGAGTCGCCGCCGAGCGTCTTCATTCGCGACTGGACGAGCTCCGCGTGCTCGCGCGTCTCCGACAGGTGGTCGCCGAAGATCGTCGCGATGCTCGTGTCCTCGACGAGTGCGGGCGCGCGCTCGAGGAGACCGATCGCCTGCTCTTCGATCGCGTGGGCGTCCGACAGGTACTTCGGGACGAGCTTCGAGAGCTCGTCGCGCGGGTGCGCTTCGAGTGCCGCGCCCACCGCCGCGTCGACGTTCGACTCGAGCGTCTCCATCATCGACCGCTCCTCGTCACCGATCCGCGTCGCTGCCTGCACGATGTCGTCGTCGCCTGCACGCTCGGCCACCCGCCGCAGCAGTTCATAGGACGCGTGCTCCAACGCCTCGTACGAGAGTGCGTGGGCGAACAACTTCCCCGGCGTGTCCGGCTGCAGGCGCGCGAACAGCAGGAATCCCTTTCCGCCGACCCCCATCACCGCATCCTTCACCCTCGACGGCTTCGCGCCCCGGCGCTCGAGCAGGTCGCGCGTGATCCGTTCGTGCTCCTCCGTCTCCTTCAGATGCGATCGAAACGCCTCCGCGAGCTCCGGCGCACCGGCGATCTCCGGCGCCGTCCGCAGCTGAGCGAGCGCTTGCACCTCGATCGAGTGGGCGTCTGTCAGGTACTTCGTGAGCTGCTCGTCCGGGTTGCGGCCCATGGTTTCCTCCTCGCGTCGGTGGACGCATTTCTCACCGGAACGGCGAGCCTGGAAACCGCTGAATCCCTCAAGCTTTCGCCGGATCGGGTCGATATCGGCCGAATGGCGGCCAGCGCTGATCGCGTGCCCTTTCGGCACGACTTCGAGTCGCCGGGCGAGCAGGATGTCGCCCGGCGCTACCAGACCCTCGTCGAGCAACTGCCGCTCGTGATCTACGTCGACGCGCTCGACGCTTCGAGCTCGAACGTGTTCACGAGCCGCCAGATCGAGCCGCTTCTCGGCTATTCGGTGGAGGAGTGGGCGCGCGACGCGGACCTCTTCGTGCGGACGCTGCATCCGGACGACCGTGACCGGGTGCTTGCGGCCCACGCGCACACGCACGCGACCCACGAGCCGCTGAGCCTCGAGTACCGCCTGGTCGCGCGGGACGGCCGGGTGGTGCACGTGAAGGACGACGCCGTCATCGTGCACGACGATCTCGGCCAGCCTCTCTATCTGCAGGGCTACCTCCTCGACGTGACGGTCGAGCGCGAGACGCAGGAGCAGTTGCGGAGCATGGCGCTGTTCGATCCGCTGACGCAGCTCGCGAATCGCGCGTTCTTCCAGGAGCAGTGCCAGCAGGCGGTGGCGACCCGCGGAGGCCGCGATGCCGAGACCGCATTGATGTTCATCGACCTCAACGAGTTCAAGACCGTCAACGACCGCTGGGGCCACGACGCCGGCGACTGCGTCCTGCAGACCCTCGGCAAGCGAATCCAGGAGACGGTCCGCGCGGGCGAGTCGGCCGCACGGCTCGGCGGCGACGAGTTCGCGATCGTTCTGCCCGCGATCGCCGACCCGGAAGACGCGGCGAGAATCGCGGAGCGCCTCCTCGGACGCATCAGCGAGCCGATCGAGCTCGACGGCCGGACCCTCGTGATCACCGCGAGCATCGGCATCGCGCTCGGCAGCGACGTCGACACGATGTTGAAGGAAGCGGACGCGGCCATGTACCGCGCCAAGGGGAACCGCGGTGTCGGTTACGCGTTCTACGACGCAGGCA
Source organism: Thermoleophilia bacterium (assembly GCA_025936595.1). Lineage (GTDB taxonomy): Bacteria > Actinomycetota > Thermoleophilia > Gaiellales > Gaiellaceae > PALSA-600. The sequence continues at coordinate 8,197 of JAICTB010000058.1, forward strand.
TCGACTCCGCCGCCAGCGAACGATCGCGCCGAGTCGCCGAGTTGCGCGACGCCGTCGCGCGCGGCGAGTTCCACGTCGACTACCAGCCGATCGTCGACCTGGACGCGCACACAATCTCGACCTACGAGGCACTCGTCCGGTGGGACCACCCCACCGAAGGATTGATCGCTCCGCTCGACTTCATCCCGCTCGCCGAGGAGTCGGGCTTGATCGTGCAGATCGGGACCTTCGTGCTCGATCAGGCCTGCGCATTCGCCGCGCGACTCGCAGCCGACGGACGCGACGGAGTGCGCGTGTCGGTGAACGTCTCGGCGCGGCAGCTCCAGGACGAAGGCTTCGCCGACCGCGTCGCCGAGTGCCTCGAGCACCACCGACTCGCACCCGAACGCCTCACGCTCGAGCTGACAGAAAGCGTCCTCCTCGCCGCCGGCGAACAGGTCCAGCGGCAGCTCCATGCGCTGAAGGAGCTCGGGGTGCTGCTCGCGCTCGACGACTTCGGGACCGGCTATGCGTCACTCGCGTATCTCCAGCGCCTGCCCGTCGACATCCTGAAGATCGACCGGACGTTCACGGCCGATATCGCCGGCCCGGATGCGGAGCTCCTCCTCCTCAAGGGGATCATCGAGCTGGGAGCCGCACTCGGCCTGACCCTGGTCGCGGAGGGCATCGAGACGAGCGAGCAGCACGAGATCGTCCGCAGCCTGGGCTGCCACAACGCGCAGGGGTTCTACTTCGGCCATCCCGAGCGCGTTCCGGCGTCGGACGTCTCCGTTCCGCGCCTCTAGCTGTCCTCTTATCCGGCGACCCCGGCCCCGGGGCGCACGTGCGCTATCGAAGAGTGGCCGCAAACCTGCTTGACGGGCGGCGCGACCACATACCGGGACGTGTCAACGCTTGTGGCTCACGGCCGGCCTCAGTAGAGTCGGACGCTCGAACGGCTGCGGCAGACGAGGCCTTATCTCTCATGCCCGCGCTCACTTCTCCATCCGTCGACAGCGTGATCGCCCGGATGAACGCGGCGCTTCGACCGCTTCCCGCCGCCGACGGCGTCGCGTGCTTCGTCCGGCTCTACCTCGCCGTCACGGAGGGGGTCCAGGCCCGGCTCGCAATGCAGAGCTTCGCCGACCCGAGCTTCCTCGCCGATCTCGACCGGCGTTTCGCGGCCCTCTTCTTCGAGGCCGTCGAGGCGAACGCCAACAAGCCACTGACCCGGGCGCGCGCCTGGGCGCCCCTCTTCGAGGCGCGTTCACGGCGCAGGGTGGCACCGTTGCAGTTCGCACTCGCCGGAATGAACGCCCACATCGGCCGCGACCTGCCGCTGGCGCTCGTCGCCGCGTGGGAGCATGCCGGGGTCAACCCTCAGGAGAGCTCCGCGCAGCACAAGGACTATCTGCACGTCAACGACCTGCTCGCCGAGGTCGAGCGGCACGTCAAGGAGCAGTACCTGAGCGGCTGGCTCAGAACCATCGACCGCGCGATCCACCGTGTTCACCGGCTCGACGACGTCGTCGCGATGTGGGACATCAGACGCGCGCGTGACACCGCGTGGACGAACGCCGAAGCACTGTGGGCTCTCCGCGCAGACCCGGCTCTCGCGGGCAGCTACGCGTCAGCGCTCGACCGATCCGTCGGGCTCGCCGGGCGGGGGCTCCTCATTCCCGCCGAGACCTGGGTCGCTGCGCTCGGCCAGGCGCTCCACCTGAATCGGTGATCGGGCCCGGGTGCGTTGACCTGCGGTCTTCGTGCTGCTTTAGTCGAAGTACGCCCCGAGGCGGCATCGGGCAGCGCGACATCTGCGGCTCGTCAGGAAGGAGATCGCAATGTCTCGTCGGCCGCTCTTGCTCTACGACAGCACCGCTGGACGGCTCGCATGGGCATGAAGCATGGGTGGCTCACGAAGACCGTCAGCGGACGCAAGATCGAGCACATCCCGTGCCCGAACCCCGGAGGGCACGTCGTCGAGGGCGCACCCCCGACCGGCGTCGTCCACACGGTCGAGGGGAGCCTCGAATCGGGGCTCGGCGTCTTTCGCCGCCACTACGCGCCGCATTTCGTGCTCGACGGCGAGCAGATCATCCAGCTCGTCCCCCTGGGGACCATGGCCGCGGCGCTCGAAAACCGTCCCGGCGGTGTCGAGACCAACTCGATCACGCGGGCGCAGATCGAGGTCGCCGGGCACTCGAGCGAGAAGCCCTGGTGCTGCGACGAGGCGACCGGCGAAGCGCTCGCCGAGCTGCTCGCGACGCTCGCGGAGGCCGCCGGCATCCCGCTCTCGCGTCCGTTCGAGGACAAGATGCCGGCGAAGCCGTGGGCAACGACGAGCTTTGCCCGGCGCAGCGCCGGGAAATGGGGGCACGTCCCCGGCTGGTACGGCCACGTCGAAGTGCCCGAGAACGAGCACTGGGATCCGGGCGCGTTCGAATGGACGAAGACGATCGACCGCGCGAAGGCACTTGCGAGTCCCGGACGCGCGATCCTGGACGCGATCCCGGCACCGGAAAGCGCGCCGACGCCGCTTCCCGACTGGTACTGGCCGTGGCTCGCCTGGATCCTCGGCGAAGGCGACTTCAAGTCGGTCGGAGCGCGGAGCACGGACGACCGCCCCGCAGACGCGCCGACGAAGATCCCTCACTGGGCGTGGGTCAAGGCGGGCCAGTTCACGGCCGCGCGCAAGAAGCCGCACTAGCCGCCGGGAAGAGGTAGTTCCAGCCGCAGCGCCGCGCGGTGTGATGCATTCCTCCGGCGGATTGGCGCAAACAAGCCACACGGCGGACGTTTATGCAGTTTCGAGCCGGAAAGAAAGATCGTAACACGATCAGTAGCGAAGGAGGCTTGATCAGGATGAGCACACTCGACGAACGGCGGCAGGGCGCTTTTGCCGGAGTCGAGGAGGCGGCCTGGGAGGACGGGTTTGCACGGCCCCGCGTCTTCCTGCAACCGATCGCCGCTCCCTCGATCCTCGGCCTCGCCGGCTTCGCCGGCGCGACGTTCATGGTCGCGTCGAACCTCGCCGGC
>JAICTB010000089.1 GCA_025936595.1 Thermoleophilia bacterium
GACGTCGAGGACGTCGAGAAGCTCGTCCCGGAAGGGATCGAGGGACGCGTCCCCTACAAGGGGCCGCTGAGCGGGGTGCTGCACCAGATCGTCGGGGGCCTGCGTCAGGCGATGGGCTACTGCGGGGCGCCGACGATCGAGGCGATGAAGGACGCGCAGTTCGTGCGCATCACCGGCGCCGGCCTGCGCGAGTCGCACCCGCACGACGTCACGATCACGAAGGACGCACCCAATTACCGGCGCGGCTGAGGCGTTGCAGCCGGCCGCGGCGCTCCTCGCGGAGGCAGAGGAGCGGCCGGTGCTCGTCGTCGACTTCGGCGGCCAGTACTCGCAGCTGATCGCGCGCCGCGTGCGTGAGGCGCGGGTGTACTCGGAGCTCGTCTCGCATCGTGCGACCGTGGAGGAGATCCGCCGCAGGAACCCGATCGCGCTGATCCTCTCCGGCGGGCCGGCATCGGTGTACGCGGATGGCGCGCCGAAGCTCGACACCGCGGTCCTCGAGCTCGGCATCCCGACGCTCGGCATCTGTTACGGCGCACAGCTCCTCGCGCTCGAGCTCGGAGGCCGCGTGGACAAGACCGGCGCCGGCGAGTTCGGCAAGGTCGGCATGCACACGGACGGCGGCTCGCTCTTCGCCCTGCAGCCAAAGGAGCAGACCGCGTGGATGTCGCATCGCGACACCGTCGTCGAGCCGCCCGCCGGCTCGCGCGTCGTCGCGACGTCGGAGCACACGCCGGTTGCCGCGTTCGAGGACGCGGAACGCAGGCTTTACGGCGTGCAGTTCCATCCGGAGGTCGTGCACACGCCGCACGGCCAGAGCCTGCTCGAGAACTTCCTCTACGAGGTGGCAGGCGCTGCGCCCGCCTGGACACCCGCGGCGGTGATCGAGGAGCAGGTGGAGCGAATCCGCGCGCAGGTGGGCGACGAGCGCGTGCTGTGCGCACTTTCCGGCGGCGTCGACTCTGCCGTCGCGGCGCTGCTTGTGCACAAGGCGGTCGGCGCACAGCTCACGTGCGTCTTCGTCGATCACGGCCTGCTGCGCAAGGGCGAGGCGGAGCAGGTCGTCGCGACGTTCGACGGCCTGTACCACGTGCCGCTCGTGCACGTGCAGGCGCAGGAGCGGTTCGTCTCCAAGCTCGCCGGTGTCACCGACCCGGAGCAGAAGCGCAAGATCATCGGGGAGGAGTTCATCCGTGTCTTCGAGGACGAGGCGCGCGTCCTCGGCGACGTCAAGTGGCTCGTGCAGGGGACGCTCTACTCGGACGTGATCGAGTCCGGCGGCACCGACGGCGTCGCCGAGACGATCAAGTCGCACCACAACGTCGGCGGCCTGCCGGCCGACATGGAGATGAAGCTCGTCGAGCCGCTCCGCCTCCTCTTCAAGGACGAGGTACGCCGCGTCGGCGCAGAGCTCGGCATGCCGGAGCGAATGGTCTGGCGCCAGCCGTTCCCGGGGCCTGGGCTCGCGATCAGGATCATCGGCGATGTCACCGAGGAGCGCCTCGAGACGCTGCGCGAGGCCGACGCGATCCTGCAGGACGAGGTGCGCAAGGCGGGGCTCTACCGCGAGCTCTGGCAGAGCTTCTGCGTGCTGCCTGCAATCCGCTCCGTCGGCGTCCAGGGAGACTCCCGTACCTACGGCTACCCGATCGCGATTCGCGCCGTCACCTCCGAGGACGCGATGACGGCGGACTGGGCGCGCCTGCCGTACGACCTGATCGAGCTCGTGGCGTCGCGAATCGTCAACGAGATCCCGACCGTGAACCGCGTCGTCCTCGACGTCACGTCGAAGCCGCCGGCGACGATCGAGTGGGAGTGAGCGCGCGTGATCCACACTCCGCCCTACCGGATCGAGACCGATCGTCTCGTCATCCGCTGCTACGAGCCGACTGACGCGCCGCTCCTCAAGGACGCGGTCGATTCGAGCATCGAGCATCTGCTCCCGTGGATGCCGTGGGCGCGGTACGAGCCCCAGAGCCTCGCCGCGAAGGTCGACCTGCTGCGCGACTTCCGCGGGCAGTTCGACCGCGACGAAAACTGGATCTACGGCGTGTTCTCGCGCGACGAGTCGCGACAGGTCGGCGGGAGCGGGCTGCACCCGCGCGGTGGGCCTGACTCGCTCGAGATCGGCTACTTCATCCGCGCCGACTCGATCGGGCACGGGTACGCGACGGAGCTGACCGCGGTGCTGACGCGCGTCGGCTTCGAGATCTGCGGCCTCGCGCGTGTCGACGTGCAGATCGAGCCGGACAACGAGCGCAGCCTCGCGATCCCGCGCAAGCTCGGCTTCACGCTCGAGGGCCGACTGCGCCGCCGCCTCGAGCCGCGCGAGGAGGGCCTGCCGCGGGTCGACTCGATGCTGTTCACGATGCTGGCCGAGGAGCTTGCGGGCTCGCCGTGCCTGGCCTACGACTACGCCGCCTACGACGCGGTCGGCAACCCTTTCCGTTAGATGCGAGGCCCTCCGGCCACGTACACGACCTGTCCGCTCACGTAGCTCGCATCCTCCGAGCAGAGGTACGCGATCAGACCCGCAACGTCTTCGGGCTGCCCGACGCGACCAAGCGGCACCTGCTCCGACACCGCTTCCTTGAACTTCTCGAACGGGACGCCCATGCGCTCCGCCGTCTGCCGCGTCATCGCCGTCTCGATGAACCCGGGCGCGACGCAGTTGACGTTCACGTTGTACGGGCCGAGCTCGATCGCGAGCGTCTTGCACATTCCCTGCAGGCCGGCTTTCGCCGTCGAGTAGTTCGTCTGCCCGCGGTTGCCGAGCGCCGAGGTCGACGAGATCAACACCATCTTCCCGCTGCGCTGCTCGACCATGTGCTTCTGCGCCGCGCGTGCGGCGTGGAACGTCCCCTTGAGGTGCGTGTCGATGACGGCATCCCAGTCGTCCTCGGTCATCTTGAAGAGCAGGTTGTCGCGAATGATCCCGGCGCACGTCACGAGCAGGTCGAGCGACCCGTGTGACGCCGCAGCGTCGACCGCCGCCTCGACGTCCTCGCGCTTCGTCACGTCGCAGCGAACGGCGTGGCCGCCGATCGCCTGCGCCGTCTCCTGCGCAGCCGACTCGTCGAAGTCCGCGACGACGACCGTTGCGCCTTCCGAGGCAAGCCGCTTCGCCGTTGCGGCGCCGATGCCCTTGGCGCCGCCCGTCACCAGCGCGGTCTTCCCCTCGAATCGCGTCACGCGCCGACGATATACGGTTCGCCACATGGAGTTCCGCGAGATCCTCGCGCGGCGTCGCATGCATCGCGCATTTCTGCCGGAGCCGATCACGCAGGAGCAGATCGAGCGCATCGTCGGCGTGATCCGCCGCGCGCCGTCGGGCGGGTTCAGCCAGGGCGCGAGCATCGTCGTCGTCACGGAGGACGAGAGGCGTGCTGCGATCGCGCGCGCTTTCGGCGACGAGCACTACTCGCTCAACGGCCGCAACTTCCTCGCGGACGCGCCCGTGCACCTCGTCATCTCCGCGAACGAGAGCCTCTACCACGCCCGTTACAACGAAGCCGACAAGCTGCGCGCGACCGGTGGCGATGAGGTGACGTGGCCGGTCCCATACTGGTTCGTGGACGCGGGCGCGCTGATGATGCTGGTGCTCGCGGCTGCGATCGACGAGGGGCTCGCGGGCGCGTTCGTCGGTCACCCGGACCAGAAGCGCATCTTCGACGAGCTCCTCGGCCTGCCGGCCGAGGTCGTCCCGATCGGCCTCGCGGTCGTCGGGAAGCCCGGAGGCGACCCGCCCGCGGGCTCACGCTTGAAGGAGCGCCGGCGGTCGACGGAGGCGCTCATCCACTGGCAGGGATGGTGACGGCCGGGTACTTCGCCCGCACGCCGTCGACGAACGCCGCGAGCCGGTCCGCGATTGCTGCGTCCTCGATCTCGAGCACGTTCTCGGCGTTCTTCTCGCCGCTCCGTGAGAGGTTGAACGACCCGACGAAGACGATGTCGTCGCAGATGCACACCTTCGCGTGCATGAAGTCGTGCACCGTGCCGTTGCCGTAGGGCGTCGACTCCTTGCCGGCAAACGCGCCGGCCATCACGTGCAGCAGCAGCGGCAGCTTCCACGAGACGTTGCTGTTCGCGCGCCACTGGTGCACGACCTCGCGGATCTGCGTCGCGTCGACGCAGCCCGCGACGTCGACGGTGCCATCTGCGATCACCTGCGCGAGGGTGCCGAGCACCGGCCCGGTCGTGATCACGGGCGAGCAGATCCGAACGCGCTTGCGAGAGCGGCGGATGATCTTCGCGATCCGCGCCGACAGATCCTCGCCGTGGCCGGGCGTGAACCAGGCGCGCACGCCGTCGTCCCAGCGCGGATCGACGAACCCGCTCTTCTCGACGTCGCCCGTCGACCAGAGCTGGTCGAAGTCGAGCCGGTATGCCTTCGCGATCGCCTCGGAGCGGACGACCGCGACGACGTTCTCCTGGCGCGACCACGAGTCGTCGGTCCAGTTGAGGGAGCCGGTCCAGACGTCGGCCCCGTCGCGGACGACGTACTTGTGGTGCATCAGGTCGGGAACGCCGGCGATCGCCTTCGCCTCGACCGGCAGCGACGCGATCAGCCGCACGTCGGGCTCCGGCGGCGGCGGCACGGGCACCGGCATCCCGTGGTCGACGTTGTAGGTGAAGCGCGTCTTCACGCCGCGCGTCGCCGCGCGGCGAAACGCATCACCGACGATCGCCGCCGTCTCCTCGCCGAGGTTGAAGTCGTACTGCGACACGTCGAGCGTGCTCTGTGCGCCGTCGAGGAATGCGGCGACCGCGTGCGCGATCTCCGCCGGCTGCTGGCCGCCGTCGCTCAGCGTGCGGATCTCGATGCGCTCGCCCAGAGCGCCAGTTGTACCGGAGCGTGCTTCAATCGGCGCATGAGCCCGTCCGGCGCAACGCCGCCCTCGTGCTTGCCGGGACCTGATCGAGCGGATCAGCGTTCCTCGCCGCCGCGTGGGTGGCCGGAAACGGCTCCGTGCTGCTACCATCCGCCGCGGCAGAGGGGTAGCTCTGCCCTTTCTCCGTATGAAGACCTACAACGCCAAGCCCGGCGAGATCGCGCGCGACTGGTATCTCGTGGATGCCGAGGGGAAGACCCTGGGCCGTCTCGCGACCCAGATCGCCGAGCGCCTGCGCGGAAAGGGCAAGCCATCGTTCACGCCCCATGTAGACACCGGCGATTTCGTCGTCGTCGTGAACGCGGAGAAGATCGCCGTCACCGGCAAGAAGCTCGAGCAGAAGACGTACTACAAGCACTCCGGCTATCCGGGCGGCCTGCGCGAGCGCTCGCTCCAGGAGCAGCTCGACCGGCAGCCGACGGAAGTCCTCCGCAAGGCCGTGAAGGGGATGCTTCCCCGCAACAAGCTCGGCGCGGCGCAACTGACCAAGCTGAAGATCTATGCAGGCCCCGAGCATCCGCACGATGCCCAGGCTCCGACGGACCTCGAGGTGTAGACGAATGGCAACTCCCGCTCAGTATCTCGGCACCGGCAAGCGCAAGACCTCGGTCGCGCGCGTCATCCTGCGGCCCGGCGACGGCGCCACGTGGGTGAACGGCAAGACGATCGAGGAGTACTTCCCGCGTATGGTGCACCGCATGCTTGCGACGGCGCCGCTGAAGACGGCCGGCCTCGACGGGCAGTACGACCTGCGCGTGCGCGTGCACGGCGGCGGTCCGTCCGGTCAGGCCGGCGCGTTGCGGCACGGCATCGCGCGTGCCCTCGTCGAGGTGAACCCGGAGCTTCGCGTGCCACTGAAGCGCGCCGGCTTCTTGACGCGCGACGCACGCCAGGTCGAGCGCAAGAAGGCGGGCCTGCACAAGGCGCGCAAGGCGCCGCAGTTCAGCAAGCGCTAACGCGCCCATCGTGGCGCGCAAGTACTTCGGCACCGATGGTGTCCGCGGCATCGTCGGCGAGTTCCTGACGCCCGAGCTCGTCGAGCGGCTCGGCCGCGCGGCATCCCTCTGGACCGGCGCAGCAAAGGTGTTCGTGGGCCGCGACACGCGCGCTTCCGGAGTCGAGCTCGAGGAGGCGTTCGCGCGTGGCGTCATCTCGGCGGGCGGCGACTGCATTCTCGGCGGTGTTCTGCCGACACCCGCCGTGGCTTTGCTCGCACTCGACCTCGGCGTCGTGATCTCGGCGTCCCACAATCCGCCCGAGTACAACGGCGTGAAGTTCTTCGACGCGCAGGGGCACAAGCTCTCGGACGCATCCGAGGAACAGATCGAGGAGCTGCTCGCCGCCGCGCCGGGAATCGATCAGGGCAGGATCGAGCACGTCGAGGTCGCCACCGACTCGTACCGCCAGCACATCCTGGACCGCTTCGGCTGCGACCTTGCGGGGCTGCGCATCGCCGTCGACTGCGCAAACGGTGCGTACTCCGGTCTCGCCCCGGGCGCCTTCGAGCAATGCGGTGCGGAGGTGCTCGCGATCGGCGACAACCCGGACGGCACGAACATCAACGTCGGCTGCGGCGCGACCGATCTCGCGCTGCTGCAGCGCACGGTCGCCGAAGGCGGCTTCGACCTCGGCATCGCATTCGACGGTGACGGCGACCGCATGCTCGCGGTTGACGAGAACGGCGCCGCGATCGACGGCGACCAGATCATCGCGATCCTCGCACTCGACCAGGAGGTCGATCAGGTTGCGGTCACCGTGATGACGAACCTCGGTCTGCACGTCCTGATGCGCGAGCACGACATTCGTGTGCATACGACGGACGTCGGCGACCGTTACGTGCTCGAGGCGCTGCAACGTGAGGGCGGCATCCTCGGAGGCGAGCAGTCGGGGCACATCATCTGTCTCCGCGACCACGTGACCGGCGACGGCCTCGCCGCCGGCCTGCTGCTCTGCGGCGCGCTCAAGGGGCGGAGGCTGAGCGAGGCCGCTGCCGTGATGACGCTCTATCCGCAGTGCAAAGAGAATGTGCGGGTCGAGGCGAAGGAGCTCACGCCGGCGATCGTGAGCGAGGTCGAGCGGCTCAACAGGGAGTGGGACGGCAAGGGGCGCGTGCTCGTACGCCCCTCCGGCACCGAACCCTTGATTCGCGTGCTTGCCGAGGCAGAGAATGCCGAGGTGGCTTCAGAGGCCTGTGCTAGCATCGCGAAGCTCGTCCAACGAGAGCTCGGCTGACCGTTCCGACGTAGGAACGGGCCCGCAGCCGGGCTTTTGCGTTTCCGGGAGACGTTTCGGCGGGTAGAAAAGGAGGCTCCGAATGTGCGGGATCATCGGATACGTCGGCGGTCGCGCCTCGAAGTCGTTGCTCCTCCAAGGCTTGCAGCGTCTCGAGTACCGCGGCTACGACTCGGCCGGCATCGCCCTGCTGGAGGACGACGGCCTCGACTACGTCCGTGCCGTCGGGAACCTCGCCAACCTGCAGGAGGCGGCAGGCCCGAACGGCTCCGTCTCGACCACGGGCCTCGGTCACACGCGCTGGGCCACACACGGCGCCGTCACCGAGGAGAACGCGCACCCGCTCACCGCATGCCACGAGCGCGAGATGGCGATCGTGCTGAACGGGATCATCGAGAACTATCGCGAGCTGCGCGACGAGCTGCAGGCCGATGGCCACACGTTCACGTCCGAAACCGATGCGGAAGTCGTTGTGCACTTGCTCGAGCGCGCCTATAACGGCGACCTCGTGGAAGCGGCGCGCGCCGCGTACGCGCGGCTCGAAGGACATTTCACCTTCGTAATCATCCACCGCGACCATCCGAACCATCTGGTCGGCGTGCGTCACCAGACGCCGATGGTCGTCGGCCTCGGAGAGGGCGAGAACTTCCTCGCGTCGAACCTCGCTGCGTTCCTCGCCGAGACGCGGCGGGTGCAGTTCCCCGATGACGGCGAGATCGCATCGGTCACGCCCGAGGGCGTCACGTTCACCGACGCCGCGACCGGCGAGCTCGTGGAGCACGACGTTGTCGACGTCGACTGGGACGACGACGCGGCCGAGCGCTCGGGCTACGAGACGTTCATGCTCAAGGAGATCTTCGAGCAGCCGGAAGGCGTTGCCGAGACGATCGGCGACCGTGTGCGCCACGGCCATCTCGTGCTGGAGGGCCTCGGCATGTCCGAGGAGGAGCTGCGCGACCTGAAGCGCATCGTGATCGTCGCGTGCGGCACCTCCTACCACGCGGGCGTCGTCGGCCGCTACGCGATCGAGGAGTGGGCGCGCGTGCCGGTCGAGCCGGACGTCGCGAGTGAATGGATCTACCGCAACCCCGTGATCGATCCCGGCACGCTCGTAATCGGCATCACGCAGTCGGGCGAGACGCGCGACACGATCCAGGCGATGAAGCTCGCGCGCGAGAAGGGCGCGCGCACCGTTGCGATCACCAACATGATGGGCTCGCAGATCACGCGCGAGGTCGACTCGGTGCTCTACACCCGCACCGGGCTCGAGGTGGGTGTCGCCGCATCGAAGACGTTCAGCGCCCAGATCGCGCTGCTCTTCCTGATCGGCCTGAAGCTCGCGCAATGCCGGGGCACGCTGCCGGACAA
>JAICTB010000201.1 GCA_025936595.1 Thermoleophilia bacterium
GCTCGACCCCCGCCGCACGCAGCGCACGCTCCGCAGCCCGGCGCAGGTCGAGTCTGCCGTCGGCCGTCAGATCTCGGTCGAAGCGTGCGCTGACCTCCTCCCCGACCTCGTAGCAGCACGGGCCGATCGCCGGCCCGACGAATGCGGCCTTCGGGCCGTCGCCGAGCTTCGCGACACCAATGGCGACGATCCCTCCCGAGAGCCCGCGCCAGCCCGCGTGCAGCACCGCGAGCGCGCGCGTGCCGCAGGTGCGGGCGACCGCGATCGGCAGGCAGTCGGCCGTCAGCGCGAGCATCGGCACCCCGGGGACGTCGGTCCAGAGGCCGTCACCCGGCCCGCCGCGCCGCTGCGCTCCCGCCTCGTGCACCTCCGCCGTGTGCACCTGGCGGTTGAACGAGAGGCGTTCGGCGTCGACGCCGGCGGCAGCGCAGGCTCGGCGCCTGTTCTCGTCGACGCGCTGGGGATCGTCTCCAGTGCCGGCGGTGAGGTTGAGCGATTCGTACACGCCCTCGCTGACGCCGCCGCGCCGGGTCGTGAACGAGACGACGTACCCCGGCTCCTCCCAGCTCATCACGTCAGTAGCTCCCGTGCACGGTCGAGCAGATGCTCGCGCGTGTTCAGCGACGGCGTGACGACGACCTCGTCGAGCAGCGCCTGCAGCGCGCTCCCGAGCGGTGGCCCCGGCCTGAATCCGAGCTCGATCAGGTCGTCGCCGCCGATCGCCAGGTCGCGCAGGCGATGGGGGCTGTCCTGCTCGCGCTCCACGATCGCGCGCAGCTCGCTCAGCTTCGCGAGCTCGTCGTCAGGCCGCTCGCCCTTGCCGATCAGATCGGCCTGCTTGTGGTCGAGCAGGTCGAAGAGCAGGCCCGCGCCGTAGCGCGCGAGCAGCTTGCGCGCGCGTAGCGGCCGAGGGTTGCCGATGTCCAGCATGTGCGCACGCACGATCTGCACGACGCGCCGCCGCAGCTCCGTCGGGTAGCGCAGCCGTTCAAGCGCCGTGTCCGCAAGGTCTGCGCTTACGCACTCGTGACTCTCCTGTGAGAAACCGGGCTTTGCGTAGTAGTGCAACCGGTCGTCGGTGCCGCGCCAGGCGACGTGCGGCTTGCCGAGATCGTGGAAGAGCGCCGCGAGTCGCACGCGAAGCGGGGCCCCGTCCTCGGCCGCCGCCTGAACGACTGCGAAGGTGTGCTCGTCGACGGTGAGCGAGTGGTAGCGGCTCCCCTGGTCGAAGCCGATCGCGCGCTCGAACTCGGGCAGCATGTTGACGAGGACGCCGGTGTCGCGCGCGAGCCGGAGCGCCCTCGCCGGCTGCGCGCCGAGGAGGAGCTTCGACAGCTCGCCCATCCCGTCAGCCGCGAGCCCGCCGCCGATCCGCTCCCCCGAGACGAGGCGAACGCTCGCAGCCTCCTCGCGCATCTGCTCCAGCGTGCGCTGGTCGGGGTCGAGGCCGAGCTGGGAGACAAACCTCAGTCCGCGCACGAGCCGCAGCGGATCCTCTGCGAAGCTTGCCGCCGAGACGGTCCGGAGCATGCGGGCACGGAGGTCGTCCTGGCCGCCGTACGGATCGACGAGCATGCCGTCCGCCAGGCGGCGCGCCATCGCGTTGACCGTGAAGTCACGCCGCGCGAGGTCCTCCTCGACCGGAGCCGACGCGTCGACGACGATCTCGAAATCGTGCCGCCCCGGGCCGGTCGACCGCTCACGGCGCGGCGGTGCGAGCTCGATCCCGGAGCGAACGAGGTCGCGGATCTTCCGGTCGCGCGGCCAGAAGCGCACGCCGACCGCCCGACCTGCGACGACGAGCTCCTCGGTTCGCCCGTGTGGCGCGAGCGCGGCCTGGAGGGCGTCGATGTCGACGCCCGGGACGAGGAAGTCCGCGTCCTTCGACTCGTGGCCGAGCAGCTCGTCCCGAACCGCGCCGCCGACGACGTACGCGTCGAGGTCGAGCGAGCGAACGTACTCCTCGACCTGGTTAAGAGCTCTAAGCGAGAGCGATCGCCTCGATCTCGACGAGCGCACCCGAAGGCAGCTTCGCCACCTCGACGGTCGAGCGCGCGGGCGGCGTCGTTCCCACGTTCGCGGCGTACACCTCGTTCATCCCGGCGAAGTCGTCGAGGTTCTGGAGGAACACGGTCGTCTTCACCAGCCGGTCGAGCGAGGTCCCCGCCTCGTCGAGGATCGCGCGGAGATTCTTGAACACCTGCTCGGTCTGCGTCGTGATGTCGCCTGCGAGCAGGTCCTTCTCCCCCGGGCGGAGCGACAGCTGCCCCGAGACGAAGACGAAGCCGTTCGCCTTGATCGCCTGCGAGTACGGCGCGCCCTGGAACGGTGCGGGCGCTGCCTCGGTGCGGACGGCTTCCTTCGTCGTCATCATTGCTCCTTCGCTTCGGGGATCGGACGGCACGCCTGGCCGAGCGCGGCGCCGACAGACTTGAAGATCGCGGCGAGCACGTGCTGCGGATCGGTGCCTTCCATGAGACGGACGTGCACGTTCAGTGACGCCGCCTGCGCGAGCTCCTGCAGGAAGCGCGACGCGACGTCGGTGCCGAGACCGCCGACGCGCTGGTCCGAGAAGTCGACGTTCGTGACGAGACGCGGATTCGGATCGCGCTCGAGCGCAGCGGATGCAAGCGCCTCGTCGGCCGGAACGAGCGCCCAACCGGCGCCCGCGGCACCGGCGGCGGACAGCCGCTCCCCGATCGCGGCGCCGAGTGCGCGCCCCGCGGCGACGACCGCGGCGTCGGGGCCGCCCGGGCCGACCTCCAGCGTCAGCTTGAACCGGGCCAGGCGCGCGAGCTCGGTGACGAGGTGGTCGAGCACGGGCAGGCCGGTCGCGACGTTCGCACTTCCCTCGGCCGCGAGGGCGATGCGCGCCCCTGTCGAGGTCTCGGTCATCGCGGCTGAGCGTACCCGGTGAGCGGGCGCCGAACTGCATGTGGACTTTTGCCACGGACGCTCCTAACCTGCGGAACGGGAGGTCAGGGATGGGAGTGAGGGGCTCCTGCTGCGTGGTGGCGGCAGTTGCGACGATCTGTGCGCCGACGGCGGGCGCGGCAGGCCGGCTCGTGTCGGTCGGCTACTCGACACCCGCGGCGCTCCACGGCCTGCGCGTCGAGCTGCGCCTGCCTGCCCTGCGCACCGCGCAGGTCCATGTTCCGAGCGGGCGCGCCGTGCGACAGCTTCGCGCACGTCGCGGAATCCGCTTCGTGCAGCTCGAGCGGTCGCGGGCCGAAGCCGGCGCCCCGTCGTTCTCCGCGACGTCGGGCGTGCCGGTGGTTCCCGAATGGCAATGGGCGGCTGCGCACGAGGATCTCGTGCCGGCGTGGGCGCAGGCTGCGGCGGCAAGCGTCACCATTGCCGTCGTCGACACCGGCGCCGACGTCACTGTGCCGAGCCTCGCAGCCAAGAGCCCGACGACGTACAACGTCACAACCGAGAGCTCCACCGTCCACGACAGCATCGGTCACGGGACCTTCGTCGCGTCGCTCGCGGGGGGCGTGGTCGGCGATGCGAGCGGCATGTCCGGCTTCGGTGGCGCGGCGCAGCTGATGGTCGTGCAGGCGAACCGCGGCGGCTCGAGCTTCTCCGACCTGGACGAGGCAAGCGCGATCGTCTGGGGCGTCGACCACGGCGCGCGGATCATCAACCTCAGCCTCGGCGGCTCGCAGACCTCGCTCACGGAGCGCACGGCGATCGACTACGCGACGAGACACGGCGTCCTGCTCGTCGCCGCCGCCGGCAACTCGGCGCAGGTCGGGGACCCGCCTGTCTACCCGGCGGCCCTCCTCGGCCGCGCGGGCCTCGTCGTCGGCGCGGCCGCCCCGGACGGCAGCCGTGCCTCGTTCTCGACGAAAGGCCCCTACGTGGACGTTCTGGCGCCGGGCGTCGACGTGCTCGGCGCGCTCGCCCCCGGCATTCCGCCCGGCCTGCTGTCGCCGGTGGAGACGTCGGGCGCGATCGGCACCTACGGCTTCGGCAGCGGCACGTCGTACGCGGCACCCGAGGTGGCGGGCGCGGCGGCTCTCGTGTGGGCGGCGAATCCGTTGCTCGACGCCGCAGGAGTCGCGGCCGTGATCGAGGCGACGGCGTCGAACCACGGGAGGTGGACGCGCGAGGTCGCGTTCGGCGACCTCGACGTCGCGACGGCCGTGCAGCGCGCGAGCAGCGCGACGCCCGCGCAGGTCACGAAGAAGCCGAGGTTCTAGCTCTCGACGCGCTCGATGCGCGCGCCGAGGGCACGCAGGCGCTCGTCGATCCGCTCGTAGCCCTTGTCGATCTGGTAGGCGTCGCCGATCGTCGAGATGCCTTCGGCGCAGAGCGCGGAGATCACCATCGCCATGCCCGCACGGATGTCGGGGCTCGA
>JAICTB010000023.1 GCA_025936595.1 Thermoleophilia bacterium
ATTGAGCTAACGGCCCCCGAACAGGCAGATAACTGCGGCGACCATTGTAGCCTCGGTGACGGTGAAGGTCCTCTCCGTCGTCGGGAACCGCCCGCAGTTCATCAAGTCGGGTCCGCTCTCGGTTGCGCTCCGCGACGCGGCGATCGACGAGGTCGTCGTGCATACGGGCCAGCACTGGGACCCGGAGATGTCCGCGGTCTTCTTCGAGGAGCTCGGGCTGCCCGAGCCGGCGTACCGGCTCGACCTGCGCAGCGCCGATCCGGACGCGATGCACCCCGGCATCCGCGACGCCGTGCAGCGCGAGCAGCCGGACTGGGTGCTCGTGTACGGCGACACGAACTCGACGCTCGCCGGCGCAGAGGCAGCAGGCGACGTGCCGGTCGCGCACGTCGAAGCGGGGCTGCGCTCGTTCGATCTCGCGATGCCGGAGGAGCGCAACCGCATCGCGGTCGACAAGCTCGCTGCGCTCCTGTTCTGCCCCGACGAACGATCGGCGGAGCAGCTCGCGAGCGAGGGCGTTGCCGGGCGACGCGAAGTGGTCGGAGATGTGATGCGAGACGCGCTCGATCTCTTGCTTCCCGTCGCGCGGCGACGCGAGCTGAGCTACTCGCAGCCGTACGCGGTGGTGACGCTCCATCGTGCCTCCAACACGGAGCCCGAGCGGCTGCGCCGCCTCGTCTCGGAGCTCAACGCGACGGGCTGGACGTTCGTGTTTCCTGTGCACCCGCGGACGCGCCGCGTCATGGAGGAGCACGGGATCCGTGCTGCGCCGACGCTGCAGACGATTGCGCCGCTCGGCTACCTCGACATGCTCGCGCTCGTTTCAGGAGCGTCGCGGGTCGTGACCGACTCGGGCGGCCTCCAGAAGGAGGCGTACTGGCTTGGGATCCCCTGCGTCACGCTGCGCAACACGACCGAGTGGACGGACACCGTTGCGGCCGGCGCGAACACGCTCGTCGATCCGGGCGACCCAATCCGTCTCGGCGATGCATTGACGAACGCACGCTTTCCCGACGATGCGCCGGAGCTCTACGGAGACGGTCACGCCTCGGAAAAGATCGCCTCCGCACTACTGTTGGGCGCCGGATGAAGTACGACGTCGCAGTCATCGGCGCCGGCTACGTCGGCGTGCCGCTCGCGGCCACCTTCGCGGAGGCGGGCTGTCACGTGCTCGTGGTCGACGTCGTCGGGCCCGTCGTCGAGGGCCTGAACCGCGGCGAGAGCCACATCGAGGACGTCTCGAACGACCGGCTGAAGCCGCTCGTCGACAGGGGGCTCGTCGTCGCGACCGGCGACTACGAGCAGGTGCGCGGGGCCCACGCCGTGCTGATCGCGCTGCCGACGCCGCTCTCGCGCCAGCGCGAGCCCGACCTCTCCTACATCGAGCGCGCCTCCCGCGACCTCGCCGCCGTCCTCCAGCGCGGGCAGGTCGTCGTGCTCGAGTCGACGACGTGGCCGGGCACGACGCGCGAGATCGTCCAGCCGATCCTCGAGCACGGCTCCGGCCTGCAGGCGGGTCCCGACTTCCACCTCGCCATGTCGCCGGAGCGCGTCGACCCGGGGCGTGAGGACTGGACGACGAAGACGACGCCGAAGGTCGTCGGCGGGATCACGCCCGAGAGCACGAAGGCGGCCGCAGACGTCTACCGCACGGCGATCGACACGGTGCACGAGGTGTCGACGCCCGACGCCGCCGAGCTGACGAAGCTACTCGAGAACATCTATCGCGCCGTCAACATCGCGCTCGTCAACGAGCTCGCGCAGCTCTGCGACCGGATGGAGATCGACGTCTGGGAGGTGGTCGACGCGGCGGCGACGAAGCCGTTCGGCTTCTCGTCGTTCAAGCCCGGCCCCGGGCTCGGCGGCCACTGCATCCCGATCGACCCCTTCTACCTGACGTGGAAGGCGCGCGAGTTCGACTTCTCGACGCGTTTCATCGAGCTCGCCGGCGAGGTCAACAACAACATGCCCTACTTCTGCCGCTCGCTGATCTCGCAGGCGCTGAACCACGGCGCGAACAAGTCCGTCGCCGGCTCGAAGATCCTCATCCTCGGCGTCGCGTACAAGCCGGACATCGGCGACTGGCGCGAGACGCCCGCCGAGAAGCTGATCCACCTGCTGCGGAACGCCGGCGCCGACGTCTCCTACCACGACCCGTTCGTGCCCGAGTTCGACGGGATGATCTCTGCGGCGCTCGAGCCCGAGGCGTACGACTGCATCGCGATCGTCACGAACCACACGACGATCGACTATGCAGACGTGGTGGAGCGCGGCAACGTGGTCGTCGACTTCCGCAATGCGACGAAGGGGAACGAGATCGACGGCAAGGTCTGGAAGCTGTGAGCGTAGGCTCGACGGAGCTCACGAAAGAGCGGAGGCGCGGGCTTGGCCGGCGCCGGGAGCGGGCGTAGTGGCCGCGCCGACGGTCGGCGTCGTCGGCCTCAACTACTGGGGGCCGAACCTCGTCCGCAACTTCGACGACCTGGCCGGCCTGACGTGGCTGTGCGATCTCGACGACGAGCACCTCGCGCCGACCGCGGCGCGCTACCCGCACGCGCAGGCGACGCGCAGCTACGACGACTTGCTCGCGGACGAGTCGCTCGACGCGGTCGTGATCGCGACGCCCGTGCCGACGCACCATGCGCTCGCGAAGCAGGCGCTCGAGGCGGGGAAGCACGTCTTCGTCGAGAAGCCGCCGGCGATGCACGCCGCCGAGATGGACGAGCTCGTGCAGCTCGCCGCAGATCGTGACCTCGTGCTGATGCCCGGCCATCTGCTGCTCTATCACCCCGGCGTCGCAAAGCTGAAGGAGCTGATCGACGCCGGCGAGCTCGGCGAGGTGCTCTGCGTGTACGGCAACCGCCAGAACCTCGGCATCGTCCGCACGAACGAGAACGCGCTCTGGTCGCTCGGCGTGCACGACCTGTCGGTGATCCTCCACCTCCTCGACGAGGACCCGGAGGTGGCGACGGCGCAGGGCCGCGACTTCCTGACACCGGGCGTCGAGGACGTCGTCTTCTGCTACCTGCGCTTCCCGAGCGGGAAGATCGCGCACATGCACCTCTCGTGGCTCGACCCACACAAGATGCGGAGGATGACCGTCGTCGGCCGCGAGAAGATGGTCGTCTTCGACGACATGGAGCTCGAGCGCAAGGTGACGATCTACGAGAAGTCGCCGTGGAAGCGGGCCGAGACCTACGGCGAGTGGCAGACACGCTCCGGCGACATCTCGATCCCGAAGATCTCGACGGCCGAGCCGCTGCGCCTCGAGTGCACCTACTTCCTCGAGCTGATCGGTGGACAGCACGACCGCGGCAAGGTCGCCCGTGACGGCGCACGTGTCGTGCGCGCGCTCGAGATGCTGACGGACTCGCTCCATGGCTGACGTCCACCCCAGCGCGACGGTCTACGAGGGAACGGTGCTCGGCGACGGTGTGCGCGTGCTCGAGAACGCTGTCGTGGGGAAGCAACCGTCGCTCGGCGCGTCCTCGACGGCGAAGCGCGAGCCGCTGCCACCGGCGCGCATCGGTGACGGAACGGTGATCTCGACCGGCGCGATCGTGTTCGCCGGGTCATCCATCGGCGCGAACTGCATCGTCGGCGACCAGTCCTGCATCCGGGAGCGGGTGCAGATGGCAGACGACTGCATCCTCGGCCGCGGGTCGCTGATCGAGAACGACACGACCGTCGGCCGCGGCACCCGGATCCAGGCCGACGCCTACATCACCGCCTACTCGACGCTCGAGGAGGATGTCTTCATCGCGCCGTGCGTCGTGACGACGAACGACAACTTCATGGGCCGCACCGAGCGCCGCAGGGAGCTGATGAAGGGCCCGACGATCCGGAGGAGCGCGCGCGTCGGCGGCGGCGCCGTCATCTGCCCCGGCGTCGAGATCGGCGTAGAGGCGTTCGTCGGCGCGGGCGCCGTCGTAACGAAGGACGTGCCGCCGCACAAGCTCGTCGTCGGCAGCCCGGCCCGCATCGTGCGCGACGTCGCCGAGGACGAGCTCAGGTCGAACGGCGGCTGACCGCGAGCCGGTAGGAAACGGGGTCGCGGGTCGCGACGACGAGCTTCGCCTCGAGGTAGTAGATCCCCGCCGAGCGCGCGCGATAGGTGAGCCTTGCCTGCCGCGCGACACGGCGCGAGCGCGCGAGGCTCGGGCTGTGCGCCTTGAGCGTCTCGAGGCGCTGCGTTCCGGGCGCCCACAGTGCGAGCTGCACGTGCGCGTTCCCATTCGGCGTCAGCCGTGCATACACGCGCTGCCCCTTGTTCAGGTGAACGCGATAGACGTCGACGTTGTCGTCCCAGAAGTCGAGCGTCGCGTCGATCGTGCGCGGCAGCGGCGGCAGCGCATGCGACCAGACGCCGCCGTCGTCGTTCGGCTCGTACCGGTCGGGCGGCGGAAGCTGCGACCCGTCGCCGAGAAGCGTCAGCGCGCTCAGCACGTCGAGCGTGCCCCAGCCGGTGAAGAGATCGCGGCCCGGCGGGCACATCGCGCAGCCGGTCGCCTCGTTCGCGTCGTCCGCGCTGCGCTCGAGGAGCCACGAGACCTGCTCAGGCCGGAGGGCGGGATCCTGCCCGATAAGGAGCGCTGCGGCGGCCGAGACCTGCGGCGCGGCGAAGGACGTCCCGATCGCGCCGCGGAACTCGAACGGGCCGCAGTCGGAGTACGCCTGGCCCGCGCAGCCTGGCCGCGACGCGTCGACGAGGCTCGCCGGGATCGTCGAGAAGATCGCGGCCCCCGGCGCGGCGATGTCGTTGTAGATCGCGTCGCGGTTCGAGTAGTCGGGCACCGAGCCGCTCTGCCGCACCGCGCTGACGCCGATCACGTGCGGCAGCGAGGCCGGGTAGTGCGCGAAGCCCCACGGCGTCGCCGGCGACTGCGGGCCGTTGCCGACCGCGGCCACGACCACCACTCCTTTCGAGTAGGCGTACTCCACCGCCGCCTGCTCGAGCGGCGAGTAGGTATCGAGTCGCGGGTTCAGCGGATCGCGCACCCCTCCCAGGCTGAGGTTGATCACGCGCGCCCCTTTCGCGACGGCCCACCGGATCGCGGCGACCTCGCCGGGGAGCGACACCGTTCCGTCCGGCTCGACGACCTTCGCGACCAGCAGGTGGGCGTTGAACGCAATCCCCGCGATCCCGACGCCGTTGAACGGGCTGGCGGCGATCTCGCCGGCGACGAACGTGCCGTGCCCCTGCTCGTCCTGGTACGGCGAGCCTCCGACGAACGACTTCGCCGCCGCGATCCGGCCGACGAACTCGGGATGCGTCCCGTCGATCCCGGAGTCGATCACGGCCACGTTCACGGGCGCGAGATCCGGCTCCGCCGGCCAGTACGTCCAGGCGTTGTCCTGTCCGAGGTACCACTGCTTCGCCGCGAGCGGCTCCAGGTTGTCGAACGCGTGCGCGAGCGCAGGCAGCACGAGTGCGGCGACCGCGGCGACGATCGCGACGGTGCGTCTCACTCGACGACGAGGCTCGTCGAGACGCCGGGCGCAAGGCCGTGGCCCGGCGCGCAGCGCACGCGGTAGGTGCCCGGCTGCAGCGCACCTGCGAAGCTCCAGGCACCGGTCGCGTCGGTCACCGTGGAGCCGAGCGTGGTCCACGACGTACCGGCCTGCTGCTGCAGCTGCACGGCTGCAGACGCGGCGGCAGGATGAATCGAGCCCTGAACGCCCGCGGGAGACGCCACCGCATCGACGCGCGGCGCGACGGCGATCTTCGCGAGCCCGGCGCGCACCTTTGCCCATGCGAGACGGTACTGCGTCGTCACGGCGGGCTTGACGATGGTCGCGAAGCGGCCGTCGGACGCGAGTGACACCTCGCCGGCGGGCGACCAGGCCGTCTCTCCCGCCGCCTTCGACTCGAGCGAGAGCTCCTCGGCGCCGCGTGCGAAGCCGGATAGCGTCACGGCGCCGCCGAACGTCATCGTCCTGGCCGCCGGCAGCAGCTGCAGGAGCGCGGGCGTGAACCACGTCGAGCGCAGGCCGAGCGCGGCCCGCACCTGGTTCCCGCTCAGCGTCACCTGTGCGTCGTCCTCCGAGACGACCGTCAGCGTCTTCACGCGCCCCGACGCTCCGTCCACCGCCTGCACGTCGGCGATCGGCGCCGAGAGCTTCAGCTGCTTCACGAGCTTGCCGGCGTCGAAGAGCACCGGGCCCCAGTCGTGGTAGGGCGACAGCGTGTCGTACGGGTCGGCGACGGGGACGAGATACGGCACCGCAGTGCCCGTCGACTCGAGCGACGAGGCGGTGCGGCCGCCCGAGGTCGAGAAGTAGAGCGTGTCCGCGACCCTGTCCCTGTAGAGGACGACCTGGCCCTTCGTCGCGTCGATCGCCGCGCTCGCGCTCGGCGACTCGGCGGCGACGCCGCCGTAGGCCTGGTCGCGCGTGTCGCCGTAGAGGTCGAACCCGCGCCCCTTCGTGAGGTTCGCGAGTGCGTAGGAGCGCGCGGCGACGGCCTGCGCCTTCAACGCCTCCGTCGACCAGTTCGAAGGCATCTCGGACGGGACGACGCCTTTGAGATATGCCTCGAGCCCGAGCACGTCGACCACCTGCAAGAGCTTCCCGTCGGTCGAGACGGCAAGCTTCCCGCGATACGTCTTGCCGTTGACGCTCAACGGCCGGCGCGACGAGATCGTGAACGGCAACTCGAGCGTGGGTTGACCGGCGATCCCGGACGGCTTGACGACGAGAGTCTGCGGCGTGGCGTTCGTGTGCGGCCCCGACGCGTCCGCGACGGTCGAGGGCGCGGCGGCGGCGATCGTCGCTCGCTTCGCCGAGGCAAGGAGGACACGCACCGTGCCGATCTTCGCGGGGCCGAGCGTCGTTCCCGGGTAGTAGTGCGCGAGAATGCGGTCGTAGTTCCAGCCGTGCTCTGCGTAGCCGTAGGCGCCCCACTGCGAGAGGCCGAGGCCGTGGCCCCAGCCGTGCCCGCTCACGACGAGCACCGAGCGTGCCGTGCTCGTCGTCGTCGTGACGGCGGTCCCGGTGCTCGTACCGGTGGTCGCGCGGCCGGCGCCGAGCGTCGGCCCGACGAAGATCGTCGAGGCGAGGCCGCCGAGCAGGAGAAGGAAGACGGCGCCCAGCCGAAGGACGTGACGGCCCACGGGCGCCACGGTAGCCGAGGTTTCCCTCCGCTTCCGCCAGGTTTTACCGAACGTTTCCATCGCGCAGCAGACGGCAAGAGTCCGTCGTGGCGACTCCCTTCGTTGCCCGCTCAGGCATGCCTGCCACCGCCGAACACCTGCTCCCACCCCGCTACACCGACGTCCGGCCGATCGCCCGCGGCGGAATGGGCGACATCTTCCGGGCCCGCGACCAGGAGCTCGGGCGCGACGTCGCAGTCAAGGTGCTGTCGGCGCGCTACGCGGCCGATGAGAGCCTGCAAACGCGCTTCAGGCGCGAGGCGCTCGCCGCGGCGCGACTGTCCAGCAACCCGAACATCGTCACGATCTTCGACGTCGCCGAGCACGAAGGCCGCCCGCTGATCGTGATGGAGCTCATGGCGGGCGGATCGCTCGAAGACCGACTGTCCCGGCGTCAGCCGTGCGATCCGGCACAGGCGCTCGCCTGGCTCGAGCAGGCCGCCGGAGCGCTGGATGCCGCGCACGAGGCCGGAGTCGTCCACCGAGACGTCAAGCCCGGGAATCTCCTCCTCGACGACCGCGGCCAGATCAAGGTTGCCGACTTCGGCATCGCAAGCGCGACGGGGATGGACTCGTTCACGCAGACGGGAACGATCCTCGGCACGGCGGGCTACCTCTCGCCCGAACAGGCGAGTGGCGCGCGCGCGACGGCCGCGAGCGATCGCTACGCCCTCGCCGTCGTCGCCTGGGAGCTCTTGACGGGACAGCGCCCGTTCGAGTCGAACGTCCCGACCGCCGAAGCCGCTGCGCACGTGAACGCACCGGTGCCTTCGTTGCACGCGGCCAATCCTGCGCTGCCACTCGGGTATGACGCCGTGTTCGCGCGCGCGCTCGCCAAGGCTCCCGGCGACCGGTACGAGAGCGCCGCGGAGTTCGTCGAAGACCTGCGTCACGTGCTGTACGAAGACGCAGGCGAGACCGCATGGGCCGGGCCGGCGCTCGCCGCGGCCACACCGCGGCGACGGGCCGGGCCGGTCCTGCTCGCCGCACTGGCGCTCGCGCTGGCCGGCGGTGTCGTCGCGGCATTGCTGCTGTCGCGCGGCTCAACGGATGCTTCGCCCCCGCGCACCGTCGTGCACACGGTCACGAGCCGCGGCGAGACCGTACGCGAGACGGTGACCGTGTCGCGCTCTCCCGCGCCCTCGCCGGCAGCCACGCCTACCGCGTCGACCACCTCGACCACCTCGACCACGAGCCCTGACGGCGCGGCCCTCAACGACGAGGGGTTTCGCAAGCTCCAGCAGCACGACTACGCGGGAGCGCTGCCGCTGCTCGAGCAGGCGGTGGCCAGGCTGAACGGCAGCGACTCGACCGTCGAGGCCTACGCCGACTACAACCTCGCACTCGCGCGCCGCGCGCTCGGTCAGTGCACGGACGTGACGGCGCTGCTCGACCGCTCGGAGGCGATCCAGGGGCATCGCGTGGAGATCGACCGCCTCCGCAAGGACGCGAGGAAAGCCTGCCGCTGACGTAGGAAGCTAAGCGAGACGCGCTGCGTACTGGCTCTCGTAGTACCGCTTGTACTCGCCGCTCTTGATCGGCTCCCACCACTCGCGGTTCTCGCCGTACCACGCAACCGTCTCCTCGAGCCCGCCGGCGTCGAACGAGTGCTGCGGCGCCCAGCCGAGGCCCCGGAGCTTGCTCGAGTCGACCGCGTAGCGGCGGTCGTGACCCGGCCGGTCCTCGACGTGCCGGACGAGGTCCGGGCTTGCCTGTGTGAGGTCGAGGATCCGCCGCACGACCTCGATGTTCTCGCGCTCCTGGCCGCTGATGTTGTAGGCCTCGCCGGCCGCACCGCCGCGCAGCGCGAGCTCGATGCCGTCGCAGTGGTCGGCCACGTGCAGCCACTCGCGGCGCTGCTTGCCGTCGCCGTAGACCGGGAGCGGCAGCCCGTCGAACGCGTTCGTGATGAAGAGCGGCAGGAACTTCTCGGGATACTGGCGCGGCCCGTAGGTGTTCGCGCCGCGCGTGATCAGCGCGTCCACGCCGAAGGTGCGCACGTAGGCGAGCACCTGCAGCTCGCCTCCCGCCTTCGAGGCGGAGTACGGGCTCGACGTGCGGATCGGCGCGTCCTCCGTGCAGCCCGGAGCGCCGAGCGGGATGTCGCCGTAGACCTCGTCGGTCGAGACATGCACGAGCCGCTTCTCGTTGTGGCGCGCGTAGTCGAGCAGCACCTGCGCGCCGAGGACGTCCGTGAGGATGAACTCCGCCGGGCCGAGGATCGACCGGTCGACGTGCGTCTCGGCAGCGAAGTTGACGATCGCGTCGCAGCCCTTCCCGGCCCGCGCGACAGCGGCGGGGTCGGCGATGTCGCCTTCGAGGAAGTCGTGCTCGACGCCGTCGAGGTTCGCGCGGTTGCCCGCGTAGGTCAGCTTGTCGAGGACGACGACGTCCTCGCCCTTGCCGACGAGGTGACGGACGAAGTGCGAGCCGATGAACCCGGCGCCGCCGGTGACCAGCACGCGCATGGGAACAGGCTACCTTCATGTCGTGTCGCGCAGGGTGATCACGGCCGCGATCGTCGTCGCGGCGGGCGGGCTCTTCGCATGGGAATGGATGGCCGCGCCCCGCGTGCACGCGGATCCGCGGGTACGGCAGGAGCTTGTCGGGGTGCGCGGAGAGCAATACCTCGGCACGCGCTTCGAAGGCTTGCCGCTCCGGGAGGTGCGTCCGTTTCTCTATAGCGACTGCGCGCCGGGGAAGCCACACGTCGTGGCCTGCCACTGGCTGCGCGTCGACCACGGCCGGGTCAGCGGCAGCGACCCGGCACAGGTCATTCGGGCGCGGGGGAAGCTGCGGCCGGTCGGCTGAGGCACGCACGCAGGCCCTCGCGCCAGTGTGGCAGCTCGGGTGCGCCCCGCTCGCTGCGGAGTACCGAGTAAGGCGGGCGGAGCGCGCGGGCGCCGTACTCGGCGCTCGTGATGCGCCGGACGCGGGTCGCAAGCCCGGCCTCCTCGAAGATCGCCTCGGCGAAGTCCGCCCACGTGCACTCACCCGCGGCCGAGACGTGGTAGACGCCGTGCGGGAGCTGCAGGACCTCTTTCGTCGCCTCGGCGAGATGGCCGACGTAGGTGGGGCACCCGACCTGGTCCGCGACGACGGCCACCTCGTCCCGCTCCGCGCCGAGGCGCAGCATCGTCCGGAAGAAGTTCTTCGACGTCGGCCCGAAGAGCCACGAGCTGCGGACGACCCACGCGCGCTCACCGGCCGCCGCCTCGCCGTGCAGCTTCGTGCGCCCGTAGGCGCCGAGGGGGCTCGCCGGGTCCGACTCGACGTACGGCTCGCGCTTCGCGCCGTCGAAGACATAGTCGCTCGACCAGACGACGAGCGGCACGCCGAGCGCCGCCGCGTGCTGCACCCCTCCGACGTTCACGGCGGCGGCGCCCTGAGGATCGTCTTCGGCAGCGTCGACGTCGGTCCACGCGGCCGCGTGCAGCACGAGCTCGGGCGCGAGGCCGGGTGGCGCAGGGTGCGTCACGTCCCACTCCGCCCGCGTCAGCCCGCGCGCCTCGGGAAACGACTCGAGCAGCGCGTGCCCGAGCTGCCCGCCCGCGCCGGTGACGGCGATCACGGCGCCGCGTCGCGCGCGGACAGGATCGGCTCCTGCGTGCTCCACAGGTGCTTCACGCGCGCGTCGGCCCACGACAGCCCCTGCTCGTCGGGGTCGGACGAGTCGTACTCCTCCGTCACGAAGTAACAGAAGAGGCAGTCGGTGAGCGCCTCGTAGCCGTGGGCGTGGATGCCCGGCACGTAGATCGCCACCGGATTGTCGTCGCCGATGTCCTCGGTGAACGTCTCGCCCGTCTCGCGGTTGAGGACGACGACGCGCACCATGCCCTGCAGGCAGAGGAAGAGGTCGTCCTGCCCGCGCTCGTGGAAGTGCAGCGCACGGATGACGCCCTTGCGCGACCGCGCGAGGTTCGCCTGGCGCACCGGCTTCGGCAGCTCGCTCGCGCGCATCAGCTCCATGAACCAGCCGCGGTCGTCCTCGTGGCGGCGAAGTGGGATGCGGGTGACCACTATTTGTTGGCGCCCGTGTCCTCGATCAGGCGGCCCACCTCGGCGAGGTCCGCCCAGTGCTTGCCTCCGTCGTGCCACCACCCTTCGACGCGGTGCACCTGCAGGTCGCCGCGCTGCGCGTAGACGCGGTTCACGTCCGTGATCTCGAGCTCGCCGCGACGAGACGGCGCGAGACCCTCGATGATCTCGAACACGTCGGGCGGATAGCAATAGAGGCCGACGACGGCATCGCTCGAGGGCGGCGCGTCGTAGCGGGTGTCGACGACACCGGCCTTCTCGACGATGTCGGTCACGTTCCCGCCGCCGTCGTAGGCGATCACGCCGAAGTTCTCGGGGTCAGGGACCTCCTTGACGAAGACCATCGCCCCGCCGTCCCAGGCGCGGACGGCGTCGGTCTGCGCCTGCTCGAAGATGTTGTCGCCGAGACACACGACGAGCTGGTCGCCGCCGGTGAAGTCGCGCGCCATCCCGACGACCTGCGCGATGCCGCCGGCCTCGACCTGCACCTTGTACGACAGGTCGAGGTCGAAGAGGAGCTCGTCGCCGGACCGCGAGACGACGCGGCCGTTCCCGAGCAGATCGATGAACTGCCCCGCGTGCTGCTGCCCGGTGACGATCAGCACCTCGCGGACGCCGACCCGCTGGAGGAGCTGGAGCGGGTAGAAGACCATCGGCCAGCGGCCGACCGGAAGCAGGTGCTTGTTCGTGACGCGCGTCAGCTCCGCAAGGCGCGTCCCGTCCCCGCCGGCTGCGATCAGGCCCTTCACGTCGCCAGCGATCCTACGGCTTTGCCGTCGTGACCGCGGGCGGCGAGCAGGCCGGTGATGCCCGCAATCACACCGACCGTCGCGACGCACATCCACATCGTCGCGTCGCCGTAGGCATGGCGCACCTGGAGGCCGAGGAACGGGGTCGCGGCCCACCCGACCGACCACGTTCCGCCGAAGACGCCCATGTAGGCGCCGCGGATGTCGGGCGGTGCGAGCGCGGCGACGACGGCCTGCGACGTCGGCACCCAGAGCATCTCGCCGATCACGAACAGCATGATCACGAGCGCGATCACGCCCGCCGAGCCATGCACGTTCAGGAGCAGGAACGGGACGCCCATCAGCGGCATCGCGACGCCGAGCTTGAGCGACGCCGGGATGCCCGCCGTCCACTGCGTGAGCCGCAACTGGAACACCGTCACGAACAGCGGGTTGAGGATCATCAGGACGCCCCACGCCGCCGGCGCCAGGTGATGCGTGGTCGTCACCGAGATCGGCAGCAGCGTCTCCGTCGCGACGTACGTCATCGTCGCGAACATCGACGCGAGCATGAACAGGAGGAAGGGCGTGTCGCGGACGATCACCCCGAACGAGCCGCGCTGCGGCGGGCCCTCCGGCGCGTACGCGCCGCCGCGCGGGATGTACCTGAACGCGACCGCGAATCCGATCGTCGAGAGGACGAGCGTGCCGAGCCAGAGGTGCGGCCAGTGGCCGCCGATGAGGAGCGCGCCGCCGAGCACCGGCCCGATCGTCACGCCGAGGTTTGACGCGACACGGACCGATGCGTACGCCCTCTCCTGGCGCTCCGGCGCGACGAGGTCGGCGACCATGGCCTGGTCGGCCGCACCGCCGAGCGACCCGAAGACCGGTCCGAGGGCGAGCAGCGCGAGCCCCGCATAGACGTGGTGGCCGACCGCGAGCAGCGCGAGCGGCACGAGCGCCTGAAAGCCCCAGCCGGCGAGGATCAGCGGGCGGCGCCCGATCCGGTCCGACCAGTGGCCGCCCGCGTAGCCCATGGCGCCGGCGAGCACGGCTCCGATCAGATACGAGAACGCGAGGCTCGACTGCGGCGAGTGCAGGTCCTTGATCGCCCAGATGCCGAGGAACGGGTAGGCGGAGGCACCGGCGATCGAGCCGATGAGGCTGACGGCGAGCACCGGCCGCAGCGCGCGGTCGACATCGCCGCCCCAGACGAGCCGGAAGACGCGGGCGAGAACGTTCATGTGTGCAGCCGCGAGCGCGAGATCAGCCAGAACGACCCCTCGACCGTCGGCCCGATCAGCGCCGCGAACGCAACCGTACCGACCCCGACCGTGCCACCGAGCAGCACCCCGGCGGCGAGCGCCGAGACCTCGATGCAGGCCCGCACCGCGCCGATGCGCGCCCCGCTCCGCAGCGAGCCGACGAGCATCAACGAGTCGCGGGGCCCTGCGCCGAGCGCGGCGCCGATGTAGAACGCCGAGCCGACGCCGAAGAAGACGAGCCCGAGCGCGAGCAGGCCCGCCCGCCCCGCGAGCGGCCACTCGGACAGGTCGTGCAGGACGTGCCAGGGCTGGATCAGCGCGATGAACCCGCCGATGAGTGCCGCGTTCGCGACCGTGCCGGCACCGATCCGTGCGCCCAGCCGCCACGCAAGGAGGAGCACCGCGACGGAGACGCATTCGTTCGCGACGCCGAACGAGAGCGGCGTGTGCCGTGCGATCCCCTGATGAAGGACGTCCCACGGCGGCAGTCCGAGGCGCGCCTCGAGAAAGCAGAGGATGCCGCAGGCACAGAGGAAGAGGCCGGCGACGAGCCAGGCCGCCCGCGCGGTGAGCCCGCCGCGCAGGACGGGAGCCGCGCGCACCACCGGACGTTAGTGGAACGAACGCTAGTGGAAGGGGGCGAGCAGGACGACCGTCCCGATCACGCCGCCGAAGGCCGCGATGAAGCGCATGGGCGGATCCTGGTCGCCGGGTTTGCGCCTTTCGTGTCCGGTCCGTACGGAAATGGTTAGTTTGCCGCCGGAGCGCGCGCGGAAGGTGTGCGGGCGATGCCCGAGCAACCGGAGATCGACGACCGGCGCGACTCGATCCTCGTCGAGGGCAGCGACGCCGATCACGTCCTACCGCCATCCGAGCTCGACCCGTTCACGCCTGAGCCGCAAGCGCCGGCCAAGGCCCGCAACGTCCTCTGGGTGGCGCTCGCGATCATCGTGATCGTGCTGCTCGCCGTGATCTACGCGATCGTCAGGTAGTGGCCGCGGGGTACCGTGCCGCGAGATGACGAGACGCGACGTCGACAAGCTGCAGGACGAGATCGAGGAGCTGTTCGCGGATCTCTGGCAGGTGCCGCGCTTCTCGGGCATCCGCCACGGGTTCCGCCCGAACGTCGACTGCTTCCACACGGACGATCCACACTCCCTGACGGTGGTCGTCGAGCTCCCGGGCGTCGACCCGCAGAGCGTGCATGTCGTGGCAGGCGAGCGCGTGCTCGTGATCGCGGGCGAGCGCAAGCGGCCGCGCGTGCCGGGCCGCGTCTACCAGCAGATGGAGATCGAGTACGGGCCGTTCGAGCGCCGGGTTCGCCTCGTCGAGGACGTCGACCCGAATCGCGCGCAGGCACGCTTCGGAAACGGCGTGCTCACGGTCGAGCTGCCCGTCGTCGAGCAGGCCATGCCGCCCGGCCGCTATCGGATCACCGTGGAGCGCTTGCCGTGACGGACGTGGCGTTCGACGCGCCGGAGCCGCAGGAGCACGACCTCGAGCTGCCGGCGGCGCTGCCCGTGCTGCCGCTGAAGGAGACCGTCGTCTTCCCGCAGTCGATGTCGCCGCTCGCGATCGGCCAGGAGCGCTCGGTGCGGCTGATCGACGATGTCGTCGCGGGCGACCGGCTGCTCGCACTGATCACGACGAAGGACGGCTCGCTCGAGTCGCCGGGGTGGGACGACGTCTACGACGTCGGCACGGTCGCGCTCGTGCACAAGATGATCAAGGTCCCCGACGGCACGCTCCGCATCCTCGTGCAGGGGATCGAGCGGGTGCGGCTCGAGAACCGCCTGGACGTCGACCCGTACCTGCTCGGCGAGTTCAGCGCGCTGCCGGACGTGCTCGACGAGACTCCCGAGCTCGAGGCGC
>JAICTB010000021.1 GCA_025936595.1 Thermoleophilia bacterium
GCCGGAGCTGCCGCGGGAGGAGATCGTCGACGTGATCGTCGGCTGCGGCTTCCCGGAGGCGAAGCAGGGCATGAACCTCGGCCGCCGGGTCGCGCTCCTCGCGGGCCTGCCGGAGACCGTGCCCGGAACGACCGTCAACCGCTTCTGCGCATCGAGCCTGCAGTCGATCCGCATGGCGTTCCACGCGATCAAGGCGGGTGAGGGCGAGGCGTTCGTCGCAGCGGGCGTCGAGTCGATCTCGCAGGTCAACGGCTACCCGAAGAGCGAGGACGAGATCCATCCTGCGCTCTTCGGCGATGACGCGCCGATCGCGAACGTCTACATCCCGATGGGCCTGACCGCCGAGAACGTCGCCGAGCGGTGGGACGTCTCGCGGGAGGACATGGACCGCTTCGCGCAGCAGTCGCAGGAGCGCGCAGTTGCGGCGCAGGACTCCGGCTTCTTCGCGCGCGAGCTCACTCCGTACGACGGCGTCGAGGCGGACGACGGGCCGCGGCGCTCCTCGACGCTCGAGAAGCTGCAGTCGCTCGAGCCCGCGTTCAAGCCGGGCGGGAAGGTGACTGCCGGCAACTCGTGCCCGCTGAACGACGGCGCGGCCGCGGTCGTCGTCATGTCGGCCGACCGCGCGAGCGAGCTCGGAATCGTGCCGCGCGCACGGATCCTCGCCTCGTCCGTATCGGGCGTCGCGCCGGAGATCATGGGGGTCGGCCCGATCGAAGCGGTCCGCAAGGTGCTCGCGTTCGCGGGCATGACGATCGACGACGTCGACGTGATGGAGCTGAACGAGGCGTTCGCGGCGCAGGTGCTTCCCGTCTGCCGCGAGCTCGGCGTCGATCCCTTCAGCGACAAGCTGAACCCGCACGGCGGAGCGATCGCGCTCGGGCATCCGTACGGAATGACGGGCGCGCGGATCATGTCGACGCTGCTCAACGACCTCGACACGATGGACCGCACGATCGGGCTCGAGACGATGTGCGTCGGCGGCGGGCAGGGCATGGCGATGCTCGTCGAGCGTCTGAACTGACTCTTCTCGCCCTCGCGCTCGCCCTCGCGTCGTCCGTCGTCTGGGGCGTCGCGGACTTCTCCGGCGGCTCGCTGACACGGAGGCTGCCTGCGTTCGCGGTCACGGTCGTCTCACAGGCGGCCGGGTTCGCTGTGCTCGTCGTCGCGGTCGCGGTGCGCGGTGATGTCGGCGCACGCTCGTTCGCGCTGGGCGTCGTCGCGGGGATCGGCGGCGGTGCGGGGCTCGCCGCGTTCTACCGCGCGCTCTCGCTCGGAACGATGAGCGTGGTCTCGCCGATCGCGGCCTGCGGCGCCGTGGTGCCGTTCGCGATCGCGCTCGCGACCGGCGAGCGGCCGTCGGTCGTCGCGGTCGCAGGCGCGGCGCTCGCCCTCGGCGGCGCGGTGCTCGCGTCGCTCGAGGAGCGTCGCGCGGCGTCGCCGGAACGCGCTCGCGCGGTAGCGCTCGCGGTCGCCGCCGCACTCGCGCTCGGCCTCTTCGTCTACTTCCTCGGCCTGGGCAGCCGCGACGGCGACGCGCTCTCGACATTGCTGGGCGCGCGTGTCGGCTCGCTCGGGCTGCTCTTCGTGCTCGCGCTGACACGCCACGCGCCGCTGCGCGTGCCGCGCTCCTCGCTCGCCGCGGTCGCGCTCGTCGGCATCGCGGACGTCTCGGCGAACGCGCTCTTCGCCTTCGCGAGCGGCCACGGCCTGCTCGCGCTCGTCGCCGTGCTCGGCTCGCTCTATCCCGTGGTCACGGTCCTCCTCGCGCACGTCCTTCTCGGCGAGCGCCTGACACGCGCGCAGCAAGCCGGCGTCGTCGTCGCGCTCGCCGGCGTCGTCGCAATCGCCGCCGCATGAGGACGTGTCCCCTGTGGAGCGCTTGCGACAGTTCGGAAACATTTGGTCAGACCAAGGGACGTGGCTCGGCAGGACACCTGGCCGCAGAGCAAAGCCGTTCCCCGGAATTCGGCGCGCGAACTCCGTGGAGCGATTGTTGCGCTCCGGAAACATTTGGTCTGACCAAGGGACTGGTCTCGCGAAGGCCTGTCCCGAAAGGGGCTGGCGTAGCATCGCGGTCATGGCCGGCCTCGCTCCGCTGATCGTCGAGGATCGCGTCGCGGCCTTTCTCGACGCGCACGGGCTCGGCTCCGGGCCGGTCACCGCGACGCGCATCGGCGACGGCGGCGGCTCCAACTTCACCTTCCTGATCGAGCGCGGCGGCGAGCGCTTCGTTCTCCGCCGCCCGCCGCGCCCGCCGCTGCCTCCGTCGGCGCACGACATGGTGCGCGAGGCGAGCCTGCAGAACGCGGTTCGCGCGGCCGGCTTCGAGCGCCTCCCGGAGATCGTCGCCGTCTGCGACGACACGAGCGTGCTCGAGGTGCCGTTCTACGTCATGCGCTACCTCGACGGGCACGTGATCACCGCTGCGCTCCCCGCCGGGCTCGAGACCGAGGCCGCACGACACGCGCTCGGCATCGACCTCGTCGACACGCTCGTCGAGATTCACGCTGCCGACGTCTCAACCGGCGCGCTGTCCGCCTTCGCACGGCCCGGAAGCTACCCAGAGCGCCAGGTGCGCCGCTTCACACAGCTCTGGGAGATCAACAAGACGCGCGAGCTACCGCAGGCGGAAGACGTAGGCCGGTGGCTCGCCGCACACCTCCCCGAGCCGCTTCCGCCGACGGTCGTGCACGGCGACTACCGCCTCGGGAACGTGATGGTCGCGCGGGACGAGCCTGCGCGGATTGTCGCCGTGCTCGACTGGGAGATGGGCGCGATCGGCGACCCGCGCGCCGACGTGGGCTACCTGCTCGCGATGTACACCGAGCCGCACGGACGCGTCAGCGCACTCGGCTCCTCGCCGGTGACGGGCGAGCCCGGGTTCCCGTCGCGCGCGCAGCTCGTCGAGCGCTACACGGAGCAGAGCGGCCGCGACGTCGAGCCGCTCGCCTGGTTCGAGGCGCTCGCACTCTGGAAGGCGGCCGTCTTCTGCGAGGCGATCTACGGCCGCTACATCCGCGGCGAGCTCGGCGCCGAGGACACCCGCGCCGGCATTTTCGAGCACGCGGTGCCGCTGCTCGCCCAGACGGCGCTCGAGCTCGTCAGTTAGAGGCTTCGGCGACGCCGCGCAGTGTGGCCGCGTCACGCGTCGAGACGAGCAGCGTCGTCGCGCCCGACTCGCGCCACGCGGCGAGCCGGTCGCGGATGCGCTCGACGGAGCCGATGAGCGCCACCTCGTCGACGAACGCGTCCGGCACTTTGGCCGCCGCCTCACGCTGCTTGCCGTCGAGGAAGAGATCCTGGATCTCACGCGCCTCCGCCTCGTAGCCGTAGCGCGTGAACAGGTCGTTGTAGAAATTTTGGCCGCGCGCGCCCATGCCGCCGATGTAGAACGAGTAGTACTCCTTCAACATCGCCCGCCCCGAGTCGACGTCGTCCGTGACGAGCGCCGGAGCCGACGGTGCGATGTCGAACGCGTCGCGCGCGCGGTTGACGGGAAACACCGTGCGCGCCTGCTCGGGCGACCAGAAGATCGGCAGCCAGCCGTCGGCGATCTCGAATGCCTGCTCGACGGCCTTCGGCCCGATCGCCGCGAGGTAGATCGGGATCTCGGCACGCAGCGGGCGCGCCATCAGCTTCAGCGGCTTGCCGAGCCCGGTGCCGCCCTGCACCGGGATGTCGTAGTGCGCGCCGTGATGCTCGAGCCGCTCGCGGCGCAGAACAGCGCGCACGATCTCGACGTACTCGCGCGTCTTGCCGAGCGGCTTCCCCCACTCCTGCCCGTGCCAGCCCTCGACGACCTGCGGCCCGGACGTGCCGAGCCCCATCAGGAAGCGTCCGCCAGACAGCAGGTCGAGCGTCGCGGCCGTCATCGCCGCGTTCGCGGGCGAGCGGCCCGGCAGCTGCATGATCGCCGTGCCGAGCTTCAGCCGCTCGGTCTGCGCGCCGAGCCAGGCGAGCGGCGTGATCGCATCGACGCCCCACGCCTCGGCCGCCCACGCCGAGTCGTAGCCGAGCCGCTCCGCCTCGCGCGCGAGCTCGAGCAGCTCCAGCGGATTCGTCCCCGGCTGCGCGTAGCCCATGTAGAAGCCGAGGCGCATAGACGTGCGATGCTAACCGCATGACCGCGACGGCATGGGCACCGCCCACCGAGAGGCTCGAGCAGGTGCGCGCCTTCATGAACGAGCGCGTCCTGCCGAACGAGCACGTCCTCGACCGCGAGGACGACGAGGCGCAGGCGCTCGTCGCCAAGCTGCAGGACGAGGTGCGCGGGCTCGGTCTCTGGGCCCCCCACGTCCCGCCCGACGCCGGCGGCACCGGCACCGGCTTCCTCGACTACGCGTACCTGAACGAGCACATCGGCCGTACCGTGTGGGGCCAGCTCGTCTTCGGCTGCCAGGCGCCCGATGCGGGGAACGCCGAGATCCTGCACCTGTTCGGCACCGCCGAGCAGAAGGAGCGCTGGCTCTTCCCGCTCGTCGCGGGCTCGATCCGCTCCTTCTTCTCGATGACGGAGCCCGAGGTGCCCGGCTCGGACCCGACGACGCTCCGGACGCGCGCGATCCGCGACGGCGACGAGTGGGTGATCGACGGCCACAAGTGGTTCTCGTCGGGTGCCCAGGGCGCGGCGTTCGGGATCGTGATGGCGGTCACCGACCCCGAGGCGGACCCGCACGCGCGCGCGACGCAGATCATCGTCCCGGCCGATACGGCGGGCGTCGACGTCGTTCGCCCGATCACGGTCATGGGGCACGCCGGCCGCGGCTGGACGACGCACTGCGAGGTGCGCTACACGGGCGTCCGCGTTCCGGTGACGAACACGCTCGGAGGGGAAGGCGCCGGATTCATGATCGCGCAGAAGCGGCTCGGCCCGGGACGCATCCACCACGTGATGCGCTGGCTCGGCCAGATGCAGCGCGCATTCGAGCTCATGTGCGCGTACTCACTCGAGCGCGAGACGTTCGGCGAGCCGCTCGCGCGAAAGCAGACGGTGCAGAACTGGATCGCCGACAGCTACGCGGAGATCCAGGCCTGCCGCCTGATGACGCTCGACGCCGCGCACAAGATCGACGCGGGCGACGAGGCGCGAGTCGAGGTGTCCGCGATCAAGTTCTTCGCCGCGAAGGTGCTCGGCGACGTGATCGACCGCGCGATCCAGGTGCACGGCGCGCGCGGCCTGACCGACGAGACGCCGCTCGCGCACATGGCGATGCAGGCGCGCGGCGGCCGCATCTACGACGGCCCCGACGAGGTGCACCGCCAGGTTGTCGCAAAGCGGATCCTGAAGGCGTTTGCAAGCGGCGAGCGGTGGCATTTCTCCTAGAGCAATGGACTCGCTGCAGGGAAAGCTCCTGGTTTCGTCACCGGCGCTCCACGACCCGAACTTCCGCAAGACCGTCGTCCTGATCGCCCACCACGACGAGGAGGGCGCGATGGGGCTCGTGCTCAGCCGGCCGTCCGAAATGCTCGCGGTCGCGGCGGTGCCGTCGCTCGCCGGGCTTCCGGGTGCGGACGACCCGGTCTTCGTCGGCGGCCCGGTGCAACCGGAGGCGTTCATGGTGCTCGCCGAGTTCGACGACGTCGACGAGGCCGCGGCACCGATCATGGAGCGGCTCGGCTTCATGCCGGCCGACTCGGAGCCGGACGACCTGTCGATCACGCGGCTTCGCCTCTTCTCCGGCTACTCCGGCTGGGCCACGGGCCAGCTCGAGGACGAGCTCGAGGAGGTCGCATGGATCGTCGTCGACGCGGAGACGGCGGACGCGTTCGCGGACGACCCGGACGAGCTTTGGCGGACGGTGCTCCACCGCAAGGGCGGCCCGTTCGAGCTGATGGTCGACATGCCGTTCGACCCCGGGCTCAACTAACGACCAGCTAGATCGGCGGGCGCCCCACGGGCTCGTCGCCGACGCGCGGGCCCGGGACGCCCGCGAATCGGAACGGCGCCGGCTCGCGCCCCGGCTGCACGAACCAGCACTCACCCGTGCGCTCGCTGGTTGCGGCGCGCCACATCGCCTCCGCCACCTCCTCCGGACGGAGCAGCGGGAAGCCTGCCTCTGCAAACCGTGCACGCTGGTCGTGCATGTCGAGCATCGGCGTGTCCGCGATGCCCGGGCAGATCGCGTTGATCGTGACGGGCGCCAGTTGCGGCGCGACGCTGCGCACGAACCCGACGAGCGCATGCTTGGTGAGCGAGTACACCGGGTCGAGCGGCATGCCGACGAGACCCGCGAGCGACGCGGTGGCGACGATCGACCCGCGCTCCATCACACGAGCGAGCCGCAACACGCCGAACACCACGCCGTCGACGTTGACTGCGACCGCCTTGCGATAGTCCTCGACCGAGAGCTCCCGTACGTCGCGCTCCGCGGTCAGGATGCCCGCGTTGAGGCACGCGAGGTCGACGGAGCCGACGTTCTCCCACGCGGCGGGATCGGTCACGTCGAACCCGTTCGTCAGGTCGAGCGACTCGACCTCGTACCCCTCCCGCTCGAGGCGCGCGCGCATCGCGCGGCCGAGCCCGCCCTCGCCGCCGGTGACCATCGCCTTCACCGCTGCAGCCCGGGCTCGAGGATCACCTTGCCGACGTGCTCGCGCGCCTCGATCAGCGCGTGCGCGGCGCCGGCGTCGTCGAGCGCGAACGTCGCGCCGACCACGGGATCGATCGCTCCCTGCGCCCACAGCGCGAGCAGCTCGATCGCGCACTCGTGCACGAGCTGGGGCTGCAGCTTCATCAGGCGCCCCAGGTAGACGCCGACGACGGCGGCGTTCCGGCCGACGAGCCACTGCACGCTCGGGTCGACCCACAGCCCGCCGGCGAAGCCGATCGCGAGGATCGCGCCGAGCGGGTTCAGGAGCGGCAGCGAGCGCGTGAAGACCTCGCCGCCGACGGGGTCGACGACGACGTCGACGCGCAGGTCGTCGGTCTCGTCGTAACCGACCGCCTCGTCCGCGCCGAGCCCGCGGACGAACGCGCGCTTCTCGTCGGTGCTCGCCGTCGCGATCACCTTCGCCCCGAGATGCCGTGCGACCTGGATCGCGGCGCTGCCGACGCCGCCGGAGCCCGCATGCACGAGCACCGTCGAGGACGGCGACACGCGGACCTGCCGCGTGAGCGGAATGTAGGCCGTCAGGTACGTCGTCAGGAACGCCGCACCGGCCGCGAACGAGGCGTTGTCCGGTAGCAGGAAGAGCCACTCCGGATCGACCTCGACGCGTTCGGCATAACCACCGGCGCGCCGCGGCAGCGCCATGACGCGCTGCCCATCGAGCTCCCCCGCGACCTCGTTCCCGAGCACCGTCGGAAGCTCCGGCATCTGCGGATAGAGCCCGCGCCGGATCAGGATGTCTGCGAAGTTGACGCCCGCGGCGCGGACGTCGACGACGGTCCCCGACGGCTCCGGCCACTCCTCGACCGCAAGCGGCCCGCCGACCTCACGGAGGACGACGGCCTTCACCGTTCCGACCAGCGAGCCTCGCGCTTCTCCAGGAACGCGGCCACGCCCTCCTGTCCGTCGTCGGATGAGAGACATGCGGCGAACGCCTCGAACTCGCTCTCGCCGCTGCGGGCATCGCGCGTCTCGTTCAGGAGCGCCTTGATCCGGCCGAGCGCGTGCGGGCTCTGCTTCGCGAGTGGCTCGACGTACCGCGCGATGCCTTCCTCGAGGTCGTCGACGACGAACTCGACGAGCCCCCACGCCTCTGCCGTCGCCGCGGGGATCCGCTCGCCCGACATGATCAACCAGCGTGCGCGGCCCGGCGAGATCAGGCGCGGCGCGCGCTGCGTCCCGCCGCCGCCCGGCAGCAGGCCGAGATTCACCTCCGGGAAGCCGAGCTGCGCGTCGCGCGTCGCGATCCGGAGGTCGCAGGCGAGCGCGATCTCGAGCCCACCGCCGAGGCAGTAACCGTGGATCGCGGCGACGACGGGCACCGGCGTCCGCTCGATCAGGTCGGCGACCGGCTGGATGCCTGCCGGGCGGCCGTCGCCGTCCTCCGCGCTGACGAAGCCGCCGATGTCGGCGCCTGCGGAGAAGGCGCGCTCGCCCCGGCCGCGCAGGACGACCGCGTGCACATCCGATGCGAGCGATTCCAGCTCTTTCCAGAGCGTGTCGGTGATGCCGCGGTTGACCGCGTTCACCGGCGGGTTGTCGAGCCAGACCGTCTTGATCACGAAGACACCGCCGCCTGCGCGGCGAACATCTCGCGCAATTCGGTCTTGCGAAACTTGCCGACACTCGTCTTCGGGATCTCCGAGACGAACTCGAACCGGTCCGGAAGCCAGAACTTCGCAAAGTTCGGTGCGAGAAAATCGCGCAGGTCTTCGGGCGTGGCCGTCCGCCCCTCGCGCAGGACGACGGCGGCGAGCGGGCGCTCGTCCCATTTCGCGTCGGGCACGGCGATAACCGCCGCCTCCGCAACCGCGGGGTGCGCCATCAGCGCGTTCTCGAGCTCGACAGACGAGATCCACTCCCCGCCCGACTTGATCACGTCCTTCGAGCGGTCCTTGATCTGGATGTAACCGCGCGGATGGAGCGACACGACATCCCCGGTCCGGAACCAGCCGTCGTCCGTCCAGCGGTCGGCCTGCTCGGGCGTCTCGTAATACCCGGCCGCGACCCACGGCCCGCGAATCTCGAGCTCGCCCATCGACTCGCCGTCCCACGGCAGCACGTTTCCGTCTTCGTCGCGGTGGCGGAGCTCGACGAGCGGAAGCGGCAGCCCCTGCATGGAGATGTAGTCGAACTGCGTCTCGTCGTCGGCGTCGGCAAGGTCGCCGACGAGTTGTGAGTTCGATGCAACCGGCGAGGTCTCGGTCATGCCCCAGCCGTGCACGATGTTGATGCCGTGGCGCTGCTTGAAGCCGGCGATCATGGCGCGCGGCGCGGCCGAGCCGCCGACGAGCATGCCCTTCATGCGCGAGAGATCCCACGTGCCCGGGTCTTCGTCGAGCAGGCCGAGGATGCCCAACCAGATCGTCGGAACGCCGGCGCTCCACGTCACGCCCTCCTGCACGAACGCGTCGAGCAGGCTCTGCGGGTCGAGGTACGGGCCTGGGTAGACGAGCTTCGCGCCGACGAACGTCGCGAGATACGGGTAGCCCCACGCGTTCGCGTGGAACATCGGCACGACCGGCAGGATCGAGTCGGCCTCCGAGATGCCGAGGCTCATCGGGTTGCTCGCCGCGACGCCGACCGTGTGCAGCATCGTGGAGCGGTGCGAATAGAGCACGCCTTTCGGGAGCCCGGTCGTGCCGCTCGTGTAACACATCGCGGCGGCCTCGTTCTCGTCGAGCTGTGGATCGCGCCACACATCCGGATCGACGCCCGCGAGCAGGTCCTCGTAGTCGTCCTCGACGACGAAGACATGCTCGATCTTCGTGTTGCCGACGAACTGGTCGAGGAGCGGCTTCAGGCTCCGGTCGACGATCACGGCGCGGTCGCCGGCATGTGTCGCGATGTACGCGAGGTCGTTCGGGTGCAGGCGCAGGTTCAGGGTGTGGAGCACGAAGCCGCCGCACGGGATGCCGAGGTACGCCTCGTGATGCTGGTAATGGTTCCAGCACAGCGTCGCCACGCGATCGCCGCGTTCGAGCCCGAGCTCCTGCAGCGCGACGGCGAGCGCCCGCGCCCTCCGGCACGATTCGGCGTAGGTGATGCGGTGGAAGCTGCGGTCGGGCAGCCGCGTGACGATTTCCTTGTCGCCGAAGTACGTCTCGGCGCGCCGGAGAATCGTCGGCAGCGTGAGCTGGTAGTCCATCATCAGCCCGTTCACTGCGTCTCTCCTTTCGCAAGCGCCTGCCGCTTCGCGAGATCCGCCGGATCGACGAGCTGGCCGTCGCGTTCGACGTAGCCGTCCTTGCCGCCGACGATGAAGAGAACAAGGTCCGTATCGCCGCGGTTCGAGACGCGCCGGTGCGTCGTCGACTCGACGTGGACGAGGCCCCCTTCGCCGACCTCGTGGTCCTCGCCGTCGATCGTGAAGACGGCGGTGCCGCGATGGACGAAATAGAGCTCGTCCTGACGGTCGTGGTAGTGCGCCGGGCCTTCGTACGCCGGCGGGAAAACGAGCGCGTTGACGCCGAATGCGGTGACGCCGAGTGCCGTGCGGATCTTGCGAAAGCCGTACCCCTCGCCCAGCTCGTCGAGTGTGGAGATCGAGTAGCCCATGCGGGTGACTCTAATGCGCGCGGGGCGGCGTCGCCGCCGCCCCGCGCGTGAGAACGCTTACGCCGGTTACGCCGGTGCGGGTGCGAGGACGCCGCTGCCAGTGCCGTTTTTGAGCGGGTTGCCGGGGAAGTCGTAGAAGGCTCCCGGTGACGCGCCCTGCTTGCCGAAGCCGAAGCCGGCCTTCTCGAGCTCGCCGACGATCGCAGCCATGGACTTGAACTTGTAGAGCTCGAAGCCGAGGTTGTTCGGGACGTGCTTCAACCCGTTGATCACCGTCTCTGCGTACCGTGCGAGCACACGGTGCTCCGCCTCGGTGCCGAGGATCTCGCCGGCATACCGGGCAAGCGAATCCTTCTTCGCCTTCGCGAACGTGGTGATACCGATCAGGTACGCATTGACAAACAGGGTCTCTGCGGCCTCGATCGTCTTGAACAGGTTGATGTTCCCGGCGCCAAGCGCAGCGTTCGGGATCCAGAACTTCGTCGTCAACGGCTTCGCGCCGAGCGAACCAAGCACCTGGTAATGCCGGAACTCGGTGTAGTTCGCCGACTTCAGCACCGGGATGAACGGTGCCGCCTTCGTGCCGGGCGACGTCTTGACCGCGGCGGTGAGCACCGTCACCGCGAGTGCCTCCGCGGTCACGGCCGTGGTGACGACGGTGTCGATGCTGTCGCCGCTCGACGCGCCCGCCGCCGCGAGCGCGCTCGACGCCGGTCCGAACACACCGACCGCGGCCGCGCCGACCATCGCGTGCTTGATCAGCCCGAGGCGCGTCTGCTTCGACGTATGGACATCCCCGAGAACGTTGTCGAGGTACTGCAGGTCGTCCGGATTCGACTCGATCCGTTCGAGCTCCGACATGTGTGACTCCCTTCAACTGGGCGATTGACGCGTCCGATTCGACGCACGCCCACGATCGGTTCGATCAGCCGAAGAGAAATC
Source organism: Thermoleophilia bacterium (assembly GCA_025936595.1). GTDB lineage: Bacteria > Actinomycetota > Thermoleophilia > Gaiellales > Gaiellaceae > PALSA-600. The sequence continues at coordinate 11,112 of JAICTB010000021.1, forward strand.
GGGTGAGCACCCGGTCGCGCAGGCGGTCCGGCAGCATCTCGACGCGGGCGCGGCGCTTCGCATCGGGGCCGACGACGTAGCGCGTGCGCGGCCGCGCTGCGGTCAGGGCATGCGCGACGGCCTTCGCCACCTCGACCGCCGGCACGGCGTCGGAGCTGCGCTCGGCCGCGAGCCGCCGGAACTTCTCGGCGCGCGCGCCGTACAGCTCGGCCGCCCCGGGCGGGAACTCGTCCACCCTGCGCTGCGGCTTGGACCAGATCGGCGTCGCGATCGTCCCGGGCTCGACGATCGCGACGTGGATCGCGAACGGTGCGAGCTCGACGCGCAGCGCATCGGCCATAGCCTCGAGCGCGAACTTCGACATCGCGTATGCGCCCAGGAACGGCAGTGCGGATCGGCCGCCGATCGACCCCATCAGGACGACGCGGCCGCGCGACCGGCGGAGCGCGGGCAGGAACGCCTGCAGCACGCGCAGCTGCCCGACGACGTTCACGTCGAGCTGGCGCGTCAGCTCCTCCGGCGGCAGGAACTCGAGCGGTGAAGCGATCGCGATGCCCGCGTTGTCGACCACGGCATCGAGCTCGCCGATGGCTGCGGCGGCACGCGCGATGCCGGCGCCGTCCGTGACGTCGAAGACATGCTCCGTCGTCCCCTCGGGCGCCTCGCCCTCGTTGCGAACCGACGCATGAACGGTCCAACCGAGGTCGCGCAGATGTGCGGCGGTTGCCGCGCCGATTCCCGTCGAGGCGCCGGTTACGAGGACAGAAGCGATGCGGCAACCTCGGCGCGCTGCTCGCGGCCGTAGCCGAGGGCGCTCTCGAGCCAGAGCGCGCGCTTGTAGTAGCGGTGCAGCGGGTGCTCCCAGGTGAAGCCGATGCCGCCGTGCGCCTGGATCGACTTCTCGCACGCGAGCACCGCCGCCTCGGTCGCCTGCGCGTTCGCCGCCGCCGCCGCGAGCGCGGCCTGCTCATCTCCTTCCGCGTCGCACCAGGCCGCCCAGTAGGCCAGCGAGCGCGAGAGCTCGACGGCGACGTACGCGTCGACGAGCGAGTGCGAGATCGCCTGGTAGCTGCCGATCTTCCTGCCGAACTGCTCGCGCGTCGAGGCATACGCGAGCGCCAGCTCCGTCGCACGCGTCCCGATCCCGACCGCTTCGAGCGCGTACGCCGTGAGGAGCTTCTGGCGGTCACCGCCGACCTCGTTCTCGACGTAGGAGCCGTCGTAGAGAACGCGCCCGAGCTCCTCGAAGAGAACGGCGGCGTCGAGAAACGTGAAGTCATCGCTCGCGAGAATCCCCACCCAGCCGAGCCTGCCGAGCTGCTGGTCCGTCGGCGCCGGGTTCGACTCGAGGAACGCCCGCGCCTCGCGCCGCAGGTCCTCCTGCTCCGGGCTGAAGGAGAAGTCCACTAGTGGTTGCTCCAGGAAGTTCGGTGTGGATTGGCCGAGCGAAAACCGAGCAGCGCAAGGACGCAGGGAGCCTCGATAGCCAAAGCTATCGAGGCGACCGAGGACGCAGCGATGCGACGCGTTTGCAGCCGGCCAAGACGTAGCGAACTTCCCGGAGCGGCCACTAGCGGCTCCTCGGCAAGCCGAGCACGCGCTCGGCGACGATGTTGCGGAGGATCTCGCTCGTGCCCGCCTCGATCGTGTTGCCGCGCGAGCGGAGCTGCTGGTACTGCCAGTACGCGTCGGCGCCGCCGTCGCCGTCGCGCACGTCCGCGCGCTCGCCGAGGATCTCCAGCGCGAGCTTCGTCACCCGCTGGTTCGCCTCCGACCACACGAGCTTGGACGCGGATCCTTCGGGGCCGGGAATCCCGGTCTTCGTCAGCGTCGTCAGCGCGCGGTAGTTCGTGTACTTGAGCGCCTGCAACTCGATCCACTCACGCGCGATCCGGTCGCGCAGGACCGGGTCGGTGACGTTGTGCTCCTTCGCGAGCGCGATCAGCTTCCGCACCGCGACGTCGAGCGTCGCCGAGAGCGCGAAGCCGAGCGTCCCGCGCTCGTGGAGGAGCGTCGTCATCGCCACCTGCCAGCCCTCGCCGACGCCGCCGAGCAGGTTCTCCTTCGGCACCTGCACGTCTGTGAAGAAGATCTCGTTGAACTCTGGCTGGCCGGTGATCTGGACGAGCGGGCGCACCTCGACGCCGGAGGCGTGCATGTCGGCGATCACGTAGGTGAGGTTCTTGTAGCGCGGCGCGTCGGGGAGCCCGAGCCCGACGAGGATGCAGAAGTCGGCGATGTGCGCGAACGACGACCAGACCTTCTGGCCGTTGACGAGAAAATGGTCGCCCCTGTCCTCGATGCGCGTGCGCGACGCGGCGAGGTCGCTGCCGGCGTCCGGCTCGGAGAAGCCCTGGCACCAGATCTCCTCCGCGGTCAGGATGTTCGAGAGGTAGCGCTCCTTCTGCTCGGGCGTGCCCCACGCGATGATCGTCGGGCCGGCCATGCCGAGGCCGATCACGCCGAGGTGCGAGGGCGCCTCCGCGCGCGCGAGCTCCTCGAGGTAGATCGCCTGGTGCGCGTAGGGCGCTCCGGCGCCGCCGTACTCCTTCGGCCACGTCAGCCCGGCGTAACCCGCCTCGCCGAGCTTGCGGCTCCACTCGCGGTCGGCGTCCTCGAAGCGCCGCGCGCTCCGCTTCGCCGCGCCCGACGGCAGGTTCTCCTCGATGAACGCGCGCACCTCGCGGCGGAAGGCGGCTTCCTCCGGCGTATCGCGAAGCTCCACGCGCTCGATCCTAGAGGCTTGATGCGTGTTGGGGTGTGCGCGGGGATGCTCCTGACCAAGCGGATTGGACGCGGCGGACGCAGCCCGTAACGGTGGCTACGGGCAAGTTCGACGCGGCCGAGCCGCGCCGTGTCAGGTGCACCATCCGCGTGCGCCTGCAAATGCGCATCAAGCCTCTACGGTACGAGCACGGTGCGGATCACGTCGCCGTCGCGCATCGCGTCGAGCGCGTCCTTCCATCCCGCGAGCGGCGCCGTGCGCGTGACCATGCCCGCGAGATCGAGCTTGCCGTCAAGCGACCACCGCGCGAGCCGCGGGAAGTCCTCCTGCGGCAGGTGGTCGCCGCCGTGCGAGACGAGGATCCGGGTCCGCTTCGCGAAGAGCGCGGGCAGGTCGAGCTCCGCCTTCTCGCCGGCGGGCGAAAGCCCGATCAGGACCACCGTTCCGCTCGAGCCGGCGAGGCCGAGCGCCTGCTCGAACGTGGTCCGGCGCCCGACGACGTCGAAGGCGAAGTCGACCGGCCCCGGCTCGGTATGGGTCGCGCCGAAGTGCAGCGCCTGCGCGAGCTTACGCTCGTCGAGGTCGATCGCGCGGATCTCGGACGCGCCCGCGATGCGCGCGCCCTGGATCACGGAGATGCCGACGGCACCGCAGCCGATCACGGCGACGCGCGCACCCTCCCAGACCTTCGCCGTCTCGAGCACCGACATGACGCCGGTTGCGACGGCGCAGCCGATCAGGCATGCCTGCTCGGGCGGGAGCTCCTCCGGCACCTTCACCGCGGCGACCTGCGGGACGACGGTGTGCGTGGCGAACGTGCCCGTGCGCAGGACCGGCGTCAGCTCGGTTCCGTCGTGGCGGTGCAACCGTCCGCGCGCGGCGGGCGGCCGCTTGCATTGACGAGGCTCGCCGCGCCGGCACGGCGCGCAGTCTCCGCACGCGGTCTTCCAGCCGAGCACCACGCGGTCGCCGGCTGCGAGCGTGTCCACGCCCTCCCCCGTCTCGATGACGGTGCCCGCGCCCTCGTGACCGAGCAGCACCGGATACGCGTGTCCCCAGCCGTTCTCCTCGATCACGTGCAGGTCGCTGTGGCAAACACCGGTCGCGTCGATACGGACGAGCACCTCACCGGGGCCGGGCGCGCCGACGTCGATCTCCTCGAGCGCGACCGTTCCTCCCTCGGTGAGGACTACACCCTGGTCAGCCAAGATGAGTCGAGATCGCGGATCGAATGCGCGCCCGCGAGCGCGAGTGTGAGGTCGATCTCCGCCATCAGGTTCTGGAGCAGCTCCTCCACGCCGCGCTGGCCACCGACGGCGAGCGCGTAGGCATACGGGCGGCCGAGGAGGACCGCGTCGGCGCCGAGCGCGATCGCCTTGAGCACGTCAGCGGCGCAGCGGACGCCCCCGTCCATCAGCACCAC
>JAICTB010000147.1 GCA_025936595.1 Thermoleophilia bacterium
CCGACATGTAGCGGTGCTTCGCAGCCTGGTTGACGATCTGCTCGAGCGAGAGCGTCAGGAAGTCCTCGTACATGATCTCCGCGACGGGGCGCATGCCCTGAAGCGCCGCACCGATCGCGGCGCCTGCGAGCGCCATCTCGGAGATCGGCGTGTTGCGCACACGCTCGTGCCCGAACTCCTCGAGCAGGCCCTGCGTGACGCCCATCGACCCGCCCATCTCCGCGATGTCCTCCCCCATCACGAAGACGTCCTCGTTCTCGCGCATCGCCTGCAACAGCGCGTCGCGAACTCCTTCGCGGTACGTGATCTCAGGCATAGACGTTCTTGAGCGCGTCTTCGGGCTGCGGATCGGTGCCGTTCTGCGCGTAGACCAGCGCCGCGTCGACGATCTCGTGCGCCTGCGCGTCGAAGCTTGCGAACTCGTCGTCGCCGAGCCCGAGGCGCTCGCGCAGCCGCACGATCGGATCGTTGTCGGCCGCCGCCTCGCGGTCCTCCTTGGTGCGGTACACCTGCGGGTCGCCGATGTAGTGACCGTGCATGCGGTAGGTCGTCACGTCCACGAACACGGGCCCCTCGCCGGAGCGCGCATGCTCGAGCGCTTCATGCGCCGCCTCGTATACGGCCTCGACGTCCTGACCGTCGACCTTGATCGAGTGCATGTCGTAGGAGAGGGCGCGCTTCGACATGTCGTCCCACACCGGCGAGTGCTGCCAGCCCGGCGTCGACTCGGCCCAGTGGTTGTTCTCGCAGACGAACACCGTCTTCGTCTTCCACAGCTGCGCGAGGTTGAGCGACTCGTGGAACGTGCCGATGTTCGTCGTCCCGTCGCCGAAGAACGCGAGTGCGACACGCGGCTCGTCGCGTAGCTTGTACGCGAGCCCGGCCCCGGTGACGGCAGGCAGGCCACCCCCGATGACGGCGTTCGCCCCGTAGTTGCCGCGCTCGACGTCGTAGAGGTGCATCGACCCGCCGTACCCGTGCGAACAGCCCTCGATCTTGCCGTAGAGCTCCGCCATCACCGCGTTCGGCGAGGTGCCTCGCGCGAGGGTGTGGCCGTGCGCGCGATGGGTCGACGCGAACGTATCGCCCTCCTCCATCGCCTGGCAAACGCCGACGGCGACGGCCTCCTGTCCGATCGCGACGTGCAGGAAGCCGGGCAGGTCGCCGGCGCGAAAACGCTCCTCGACCTTCTCTTCGAAGCGCCGGATCAAGAGCATCTCGCGCAGGAACTCGCGCAGCGTCTCCTCGTTCAGGGCGCGTCTCTTCTCGACCTTGGCCAAAGTGCGCGCAGTGTACGTTTTGCGCAGTGAGTGTCGCCGACCAGTGGAATGCGATCGGATCCAAGTTGCCGGAGACGTGGGCGCGCGTCTCTCTGCGCCTCGAGCTGCCGGATCGCCACGCAACCGATCGCGCCGCAGCACAGCTTGCTCCGACCGGCCCGTACCGGATCGAGCCCGCGGCGTTGCAGTTCTTCGTGGCACGCGACGGAAGCGCTCTCGGACCCGACGCGGTGACGCGACTTCTGCGCCGCGTCGATTCCGGGTCGTTGTCGCTGACCGGATCGCAGGCCGCGCCCGAGCCCATGCCGCGCGAGGAGACGTCGCTCGTCGCGTCGTGGGACGCGGCGCTCGCCTCGCTCCCCGCCGACTGGAGCGACGCGTACGGCGAGATCGAATTCACGTCGACCGACTACATCGAGCGCGCGGCCGTCCTCTGCATCCAGATGAACCCGCGCCGCGACGGCACGCGTGCCGCGTTCCGTTTCCGCACGGCGCGCAAGGCCGGCTACGGCGTCGCGCCCGAGATGGCGCGGCGGTGTCTCGAACGCTGCGACGAGGAGTCGATCCGCGGCACCGTCACGATCCTGCGCGCGCTCAGCGACACGTCGCTCGTCGCCACCCAAGGCCCTGTGTGGCTCCTCTCGGGCCAGACGATTTAGCGAGCCTCCACGTTTAGAGGCGCAGGCGCGCGGAAGAAGCGCTCGATGCTGCGGAAAGTCATGTGGTCGGGCCTCTACGCGGGTATCGGCGCCGCCTCGACGATGGCGGCCCGCAGGCTCGCGTCGAAGATCTGGCGCGTGGCGACGGGCGAAGAGCCGCCCACGAAGCGATGACGCGCGGCGACCAGGCAGTCGAGACCGCCGCCGACAAGCTCGAGACGGTTGTCAAGGAGGCGCAGCGAAGCGGCGGCGTCAAGGCGAAGGTCGGCGCCGCGCTCGCGGACGACCCGGAGTTTCTCCGCAAGCTGAAGCCGAGCCTGATCGCGGCGCGCGCCAAGGGCGAGTCGCCGGCGGTCGAACCGCCGCCGCGGGCGCCGTCCTCACCGCAGCTGACGCGGCCGGCGCCGAAGAAGCGCGACGGCGGCGGCCCGAGCCCGTGGCTCGTCGCCGGCGCAGCCTTCGCGGTCGGCTACGTGGTCGCGAAGGTGATCGACTGGAGAGGTCATGCCCACCCGCGCCGCTGAGAACGGGGGCGTCGGCGGCGCGGCGAAGCTGGTTGCCGAGCACGCGTCGTCGATCGCGAAGCTCGAGCTCGAGCTCGCCGGTCTCGAGCTGAAGAAGAAGGCGGTGTCGCTCGGACTCGGCGTGGGGCTCGGCGTCGGCGCGGCGATCTTCGGCCTCTTCATGCTCGGGTTCGGCCTCGCAACCGTCGCGGCCGCGCTCGCGACAACCCTCTCGACCTGGCTCGCGCTCCTGATCGTGACGGGGATCCTCGCATTTCTCTCCGGCGTCCTCGGCATCCTCGCGCTCGGCCGGATCCGGACGGGCGCGCCGCCCGTGCCCGAGCAGGCGATCCGCGAGGCGAAGCTGACGAGCGAGGCGTTGAAGAGTTGACGCGCACCGAGGCACAGGTTCGCAGCGACATCGGGCGCGAGCGCGAGGAGCTCGCGGGCGCGGTCGAGCACCTGCGCGGGTCGCTCGGCGAAGCGACGGACATCGCCGGGAAGTTGCAATCGAAGCTGCCGGTCGTCGCGGCGGGCGCCGCGTCTGCCGGCTTCGTGCTCGCCGGTGGCATCGGCGCGACGATGCGCTACTTCGCGCGTCGCGGCCGCGACCGCGGTTGACCGACGCGGGCCACGCCCCGCCGCAGCCGCAGCGTCTCGCGCGGAGCGAATGGGTCGCGGTCGTCAAGCGCTCCGGCAAGGAGTTCCTCGCGGACGACTGCATGGGCCTCGCGCAGCAGGTCGCGTACAGCTCGCTGCTCGCATTCTTTCCCGCGATCGTCGCGCTGCTCGGTCTGCTCGACCTGGTCAACGCCTACCCGACCCTGCAGAGCTTCCTGAACCCGGTGGCGCCGAAAGCCGTCACGCAGCTGATCGCGACGTTCCAGCGAGACTCCGGCGGCGGCGGCTCGATCGTCGCGCTCGTCGCGGGGACGTTCGGCGCCGTGTGGGCGGCATCGGGCGCGATGGGGTCGGTCGTGAAGTCGGTGAACCGTGCGTACGACCGCCTCGAGACGCGTCCGTTCTGGAAGGTGAGGATCATCTCGATCGTGCTCGTCGTGGCGTTCGGGGTCGTGACCGCCGGGATGCTGCTCCTGATCGTGGTCGGCGGAACGCTCGGCGATGCGATCGCCCGCCGTGTACACGCGGGCGGCGCGTTTACGTGGACGTGGAACATCGCGCGCTGGCCCATCGCGTTCGTGATCGTGCTGCTCCTGTTCGCGCTCGTCTATTACCTCGCGCCGAACACGGATCACCGGAACTGGCGCTGGGTGACGCCGGGCTCGCTGGTCGGGGGCATCCTGTGGGTCGTGCTGAGCGCACTCTTCGCGCTCTACGCGGCGTTCTCGGGCTCGTACACGAAGACCTACGGCTCGCTCGCCGGCGGGATCGTGCTCCTGCTATGGCTGAACTACACCGCGTGGGCGATCCTCTTCGGCGCCGAGCTCAACTCCGAGCTCGACCGGCAGGCGGACATCCATGCAGCGGGCGGAGAAAAGGCAGGGTTGACCCAACCTGCGCGACGCACGCGGTAAGCATCCCGTAAGGGGTATGTGGAGCCGCGCTACGGAGGCCGCGCGACCGGGGAAACGCTTCTTCTAAACGGAAGGAGTGCCATGAAGAACCAACTGAGAGCAACGACGGCGGTGGCGGTGCTGGCGGCCTCGTTCGCGTCTGTGGCGCTGGCAGGTGCGGCATCCGCCCCGACCAACACCGCGGCCCCCGCCGTGACCGGGACGGCGAAGGTCGGCCAGACGCTGACGGTCTCGAACGGCACGTGGACCGGCAGCCCGACCGGTTTCGCCTACCAGTGGCAGCGCTGCACGAGCTCGTCGTCGTGTGCCGCCATCACCGGCGCGACGAACCAGACCTACAAGGTCGTGGCGGCGGACGCGGGCCGGACGCTTCGCGCGGTCGTGACGGCGAAGAACGCCGACGGCTCGTCGACGGCGAACTCGAATCAGACCGCGGTCGTCGCGGCGAGCGGCGGCCCGACGAACACCGCTCGGCCGACGATCACGGGCAACGCAGTCGTCGGCGAAGAGCTCACCGCGGACAACGGCACCTGGACGGGATCGCCGTCGTCGTTCACGTACCAGTGGCTTCGCTGTGATACCGACGGCTCGTTCTGCTTCCGCGTCGCCGGTGCCACCGGCCGCAGCTACGGCGTCCGGTTCGCCGACGTCTTCAGCACCTTGCGCGTCGCAGTGACGGCGAAGAACGCCGAGGGCTCGACGACCAGACGCTCGGGCCCGAGCGACGTCGTCCAGCCGGTCGAGCCCGTGGTCGTGCCCGGCAACAAGGCGCCCACGATCCGGTTCATCTCGCTGAAGCGGCGTGGCGTGCGTGTGTATGCGCGGTTCACCGTCTGCGACGACGCCGCGAGACGCGTTTCGGTGATCGAGCGCGACTCGAAGCGTGCCCGCCTCGCGTACGTCCGGAAGTACTCGGTCGTCCCGAGCCGCTGCGTGACGGCAACCCGCAGCTGGGTTCCGGCGTCCCGCTTCCGCACGAAGGGCCGTTTCATCGTGACCCTGCGCGCGGTCGACAAGTCCGGCGCATCGAGCCGGTTCGTCCACCGGTCGCTGCTCTACCACTGAGCGTGCGCGCACGACGAGGGCGGCCGATCGGCCGCCCTCGTCGTGCTAGCTCCTACGCGTTTCTTTAGATCCGGTTGCTTGACGCGTGGCGCGTTGCGAGGCCGATCCCGAGCAGGCTCGCCGCGACGAGCGCGAAGATCCACAGCGGGAGGCCGGTGAACGGCAACGTGGACGAGCCCGCGGGGCTGCCGAGGCGCGTGCTCGCTCCGAGCACGCCGCCTGCCGCCGCCGGCTTCGCCTTCGGCTTGAGCGTCATGTGCGCACCCTTGACGGCACCCGCAGCGACCGGCTTCGCCGACTTCGCCGCGTGCGCGGTTGCCGCAGCAGTGACGACTGCCGGGCTCGTCGCCGTCACGGTCACGACTGCCGACTTCGTCACGGTGGGAGCAGACGGCGTCACGGCCGACGGCGTCACGGTCGACGGCGTGACGACGGCCGGCTTCGCAGGCGGCGTCGTTCCGCACTTCGCGAGCTTGTGCGCGAGCGCGTGGACGTCGACCTCGTGCCCGCCGCAGAGCGTCTTGTGCGGCTGGCTGTTGCCGGGGCCGTGCAGCACGGTGTCGCCCGAGGCGCCGGCGCTGATCGCGATCTGTCCGGCCGTCTTGCCGTTGCCGTACAGCTTGGTCTGGTCGGACGAGGCGGTCGCGAACGTGTTGTGCTTCGTCGTCGACGACGGCTTGACCCCGTTCGTGTTGCTGCCGCCCGTCGCAGGCGAGGAGGCGGACGTCGAGCTCTGCTTGCTCTCGTGCTTCGCCGCCGCTTTGGTCTGGGCTGCCGTGTTCTGAGCTGCCGCGGGCTGCGCGGCGGATTGCTGCTTCTGCTGGCCGGGCGCGTTCGCCGAATTGCCGTTCGCGCCGCCGTTGCCGGGGTCCCC
>JAICTB010000272.1 GCA_025936595.1 Thermoleophilia bacterium
GCGCGACCCCGGCCCGGGAACGTGCACGAGCTCGATCGGCCGGCCCGCGGCCGAATGGCCGACGACAACCGAGACGGCTAGGGTCGCGAGCATGGCGGTGATAGAAGCCATTGACCTCCGCAGGACCTACCGCACGACGACCGGCGTCATTCGCCGCAAGCCGCTCGAGGTGGAGGCCGTCCGTGGGATCTCGTTCGCCGTCGAGCAGGGCGAGCTCTTCGGCCTGCTCGGGCCGAACGGCGCCGGGAAGACGACGACGATCAAGATGCTGATCACGCTCCTGCTGCCGACGAGCGGCGAGGCGCGCGTGCTCGGCCGCGACGTCGTCGCGCACGCGCGCGAGGTTCGAGGCCGGATCGGCTACGTCTTCGGCGGCGATCGCGGGCTCTACGAGCGGCTCTCGGCGCTCGACAACCTGCGCTACTTCGCGGAGCTGTACGGCGTCTCCGGCAAGGCGCAGCGCATGCGCATCGCCGAGGTGCTCGAGCTCGTCGGCCTGACCGGCCGCGAGCGGGAGCGCGTCGAGGGCTACTCGCGCGGCATGCGGCAGCGGCTGCACATCGCACGCGGGATCCTCCACGACCCGGAAGTCGTCTTCCTCGACGAGCCCACCATCGGCGTCGACCCCGTCGGCGCACGCGACCTCCGCCGGGCGATCTCCGACCTGATCACCTCGGGCAAGACCGTTCTCTTGACGACGCACTACATGTTCGAGGCCGACGCACTCTGCGACCGGATCGCCGTCATCGCCAAGGGCGAGATCGTCGGCGAGGGAACGCCCGCGGCCCTGAAGGCGGGCGTCGCGGACGGCCGCGTCACGGAGATCGAGGTGTTCGGCGTGGGCGACCCGGTGGTCGAGCGGCTGCGCGCGCTCGACGGTGTCACCGCGGTGGCCGTGGAGGAGCGCGACCAGAGGCAGCTGCTCGTGGTGCAGACCACGGGCGAGCGCGAGCTGACGGCGCCGCTCCTCGCCGAGCTCGACGGCATCGAGGTGGGACGCGTGTCGTCGCGCGAGCCGACGCTCGAGGACGCGTACGTCGCGCTCGTCGGCACCGAATGAGGCACGTCCGCGTCTTCTGGACCGGCTTCGTCCTGCACTTCAAGAACCTGTCGGCGTCGCCGTTCATGATGATGACCGCGGCGATCTGGCCGCTCGTCTACGCGACGCTCGCGTTCCTCATGTTCCGCGCGACGGGGCAGGCGCCGTCGCTTCTGTACGCGGCGCTCGGCGCGGCGGTGATGGGGATCTGGTCGACGACCGCCACGAGCGCCGGCGGCGCGATCCAGCAGCAACGCTGGTACGGGATCCTCGAGCTGCTCGTCGGCGCCCCGTCGCCGCTGATCCTCGTGCTCGCCCCGATCACCGTCGCGATCGCCGCGATCGGCGTCTACTCGATCGCGACCACGCTCCTCTGGGGGCGCCTGCTCTTCGGCGTGCCGGTGCACATCGCGCACCCGGTGCTCTTTGCCGTCTCCATCCCGGCAGCCGTGATCTCGATCGGGATGCTCGGCCTCGTCCTCGCGTCCGCCCTCGTTCTCTACCGCGCCGCGAGCGCGTTCTCGCAGGCGCTCGAATATCCGATCTGGCTGATCACCGGCATGCTGATCCCGCTTTCGCTCCTGCCCGTGTGGGTACACCCGCTCGCGTGGGCCCTCGCACCGACCTGGGGCATGCGCGCGGTGCGCCACGCGGCGCTCGGCGGCGACGTGGGCGCGCCGCTGCTCGTGTGCGCCGGCCTGACCGTCGCCTACGCCGTCATCGCCGTCACGCTCCTCCAGCACTTCGAGCGGCTCGCGCGCGACCGCGCGACCCTCTCACTGACATGAGGACGTGGCTGCGGATCTTCTTCGTCGGCGGCGCGATCAGCTTCCGCGCCCTCTTCGCGTGGATCAGGCCCGCGGTCTACGTTCCGACGCTCCTGCTCGGGCCGACGGCGCAGGTGCTCTTCTTCGCCTACCTCGGGCGGACCGCGCACCTGCAATCCGACTCGTGGTTCGTGATCGGCAACGCCGTTCAGTCCGCGTCGTCCGCCGCACTCTTCGGCATGGGGTTCGCGATCGACGGCGAGCGCTGGACGCAGACGCTGTCCGCCGTCCTCGCGACCCCCGCCAACCGCGCCGCGCTGTTCCTCGGCCGCGGCCTGCCCGTGTTGCTGAACGCCAGCGTCGCCTCGGCCACCGGCTTCGTCGGGGGTGCGCTCCTGCTCGGCTTTCGGCCGCCGCTGTCGTCCATCCCGGGACTGGCCCTCCTCGTGCTGCTCGCCTCCTTCGCCTGCACCGGCCTCGGCATGCTGACCGGAGCGGTCGGGCTGCGCATGCGCGACGTGCCGATCATCGCGAACCTGACGATGGCCGTCCTGCTGATCTTCTGCGGCGTGAACGTGCCGCTCGACAAGCTGCCGCGCTGGATGCACCTCGCCGC
>JAICTB010000196.1 GCA_025936595.1 Thermoleophilia bacterium
CCGAGCTCTTCGAGCTCCTCGTAGCGGCTGCGCTCGAGCGGCAGCAGCTGCAGTGGCAGCGGCGCGAGGAACGAGCGAGCGCGGTCGTCGGAGACGATCAGCGCCTGCCCCGGCCGCGCGACGTTTGCCGCCGCGAGTGCCGCAAACCGCCGCTCCGCCGCTCCCACCCGCGGGTCCCAGACCGTCCCGGCGGCGGCGAGCGCCCGCTTGAGCGCCGGCTCGAGCCCGCCGTAGAGCCGCTCCACCCCTTTCGAGTCGAAGAAGACGGTTCCCGGCTCCGCCGGCTCGACCGCGAAGCCCGCGTCCTCGAGCCGCCGCAGGATCTCCTCCCACGCCTGCTCGCCCGCGGCCGGGTCCTGCTCCACGAGCTCGAGTGCCGGGCACATCGCGAGCGCCTCGCCGAGCCGCATCCCCGGCCGCACGCCCCTGGCCTCCGCGGCACCCGTCACCGAGCCGATCAGCGGCTCCGTCCCGGGCAGCGGCGCGAGCGCCGCCGGAAGCGCCTGGAGCCGGGGCCGAAGGCGCAGCGCGGCCCGTAGATCGAAAGCGGTGATGACGAGTGCGGCGATCACGGGAACGTATGTTCTATACGAACATTCGTTCGCTGTCAAACCTCCGCTCCAGCGCGCCTGACTATCCTTCCGTCCCAGGCGATGGAGCTCGCCTTCGACCGCCTCCCGGGCTGATGGCTCCTACCGATCCGAAAGGAGTCAGCCATGCCCGTCATCGTCGGCGTCGCCCTGGGCGGCGCACTCGGAGTCTCTGCGCGCTATCTGCTCGACCGCGCGATCGAGCAGCACACGTTCTCGATCTTCCCCTGGGCCACGTTCGCGATCAATCTCAGCGGCTGTTTCCTGATCGGCCTGATCAGCGTGTCGCTCGTCGATCGCCATCACCTGCCGGCCTGGCTGCGTGTCGGCTTGGTGCTGGGCGTGATCGGCGGCTACACGACCTTCTCGACCTTCGCGCAGGAGAGCCTGTCGCTCGTCGAGGCGCGTGACATCGCGGTCGCAGTTGCTTACACCGTCGGCAGCGTTGTGATCGGGATCGTGTTCGTCTACCTCGGAGGCCTCGCAGGCCGGTCTCTCTAGACGCGCTCGAGCACGACGACCGGAATCTCGCGCTCCGTCTTCTTCGCATAGTCGTCGTAGGCGGGCCATTGCTGCGCCGCGAGCTTCCACAGACGCTCGCGCTCCTCGCCGTCGGCGACGCGTGCGTGTGCGGGAAAGACCTCGTCGCGTACCTGCAGCTCGACCTCGGGCGTCTTCGCAAGGTTCGCGTACCACCCGGGATGCTCCGGTGCGCCTCCCTTCGACGCGACGACCACGTAGGCGTCGCCCACGTTCTCGTAGATCAGCGGCGTCGTGCGCGGCTCACCGCTCTTGCGACCCTTGGTGGTCAGGAGGAGGATCTTCGAGCCGCGCTTCCAGTCGTGACCGACCTCGCCGCCGGTCTCGCGGTAGCGGCGCACGTGCTCCTCGCCGAACAGATTCTCCGCTTCGCTCATCTCAGTGTTCCTTCCAGGATCAGGAGGCGTGACGCCTCGAGAGAACGCGTCTCGTGCCATTCACCTTCCTGCCACAGCACGGCCTCGCCCACACGCAGCTCGACCGTCTCCCCTCGCGTCGCACAGCTGACACGGCCGTCGAGGACCACGAGGAGCTGCGACGAGGCCGCTTTATGTCCGCCGATCACGCCGTCCAGCTCGACGAGAGAGGCCTGCAGCTCGCCGCGGCCGAGGCGCGAATGAGTGAAGCCCGTCGAGCCGTGATGCTCGAGCGAGCGCGAGGGAAACGCGACGCGCTTCACGCGGTGGAGGCAACGTCGACGCACACGCCGATACGCTAGCCGCGTGGAAGCCCCCCGCTACTGCTATCGCCACCCGGACCGGGAAACAGGACTTTCGTGTTCGGAGTGCGGCCGGCCCATCTGTTACGAGTGCATGACGCCCGCGCCCGTCGGCCTGCGCTGCCCCGAGCATTCCGGCAAGCCGCAGGGCGTGCAGAAGGTGACGCGGGCGGTCTCCAGTGTGGGCGCGCGCCGCGTGAACGCCGTCACGCTCGGGCTGATCGGCCTCAACGTCGCGGTCTATCTCGCCGAGCTCGCCGCAGGCGGCCAGGTCAACGGCACCGGCAACTGGATCTACGAGCACGGGGCGCTCTTCGCCTCCGGCGTCTTCCACTTCGGCGGTGCGCCGATGGGCGTCGCGCACGGCGAATGGTGGCGCATGCTGACCGCGGCGTTCCTGCACTACGGGCCGCTCCACCTCGGCATGAACATGTACGGGCTCTACATCGCGGGGAGCCTGCTCGAGCAGGTGATCGGTCGCTGGCGCTTCCTCGGCCTCTATGTAGCCGCCGGGATCGCGGGGTCCGCCGGCGCGCTGTGGCTCGAGCCGAACGGCGCAACGGCCGGCGCGTCCGGCGCGATCTTCGGCGTCTTCGGCGCGCTGTTCGTGCTCGAACGGCGGCGCCACATCTCGACCGGCGGACAGATCGCTGCTCTGATCGTGCTCAACCTCGTCTTCACATTCGCGGTGCCGGGCATCTCGATCGGCGGTCACGTCGGCGGACTGATCGGCGGCGTCGCGCTGATGCTCGTGCTCCTCCAGTTCCGCCGCTCCGCCGCGATCAGCATCGCCGCGACGCTCGGTGTGATCGCGATCGCGGTTGTGATCGCGTACGTGAAGACTCGCGCGTACGCATGACGGACGAGGCGCTCGCGCGGTTACGAGCGATCTGCCTTCGCTTTCCGGAGGCCGAGGAGGCAGGCGGCGTCGGCAACCCGACGTTCAAGGTGCGCGGCAAGATCTTCTGCATGCGCCACTCGCTGCACAAGGTCGCTCGCTGGTCGGCGTGGTTCAAAGCTCCGGAAGGCGTCCAGCAACTCCTCGTCGGCGACGACCCGCAGCGGTTCTTCGTCCCTCCCTACGTCGGCTCGAAGGGCTGGGTCGGCGCGTACCTCGATGTCGCACAGGACTGGGACGAGCTTGCGGACCTGATCGAGGAGAGCTACCGGATGACCGCGCCGAAGCGGCTCGTCGCGCAGCTCTAACCCCAAGCCTGCCTCTGAGGGTCCTCTGGGGAACCTCTGAGGCCGCCGCCCGGCGAAGCGGTGTGGAAAAGGGGGCATGTGCAGGCCGCGCGTGCTAGCCGCCTGCTGCGACGTACGAGCTCGAGCCGGCTTCCTCGAGCGCTGCCTGCGCCGCCGCGAGGCGTGCGAGCGGGACGCGGAACGGGGAGCAGCTCACATAGTCGAGCCCGAGCTCGTGGCAGAACGCGATCGAGCGGGGCTCGCCGCCGTGCTCGCCGCAGATCCCGAGCTTGATCTCGGGCTTTGCGCCGCGTCCGCGCTCGACCGCGATGCGCATCAGGTCGCCGACGCCGTCGATGTCGATCGACTCGAACGGATTGCGCTCGAGCACCCCGTCCTCCAGATATGTCGTCAGGAACTTGCCCTCGGCGTCGTCGCGTGAGAAGGCGAGCGTTGTCTGCGTGAGGTCGTTCGTGCCGAACGAGAAAAAGTCGGCCACCTCCGAGATCTCGTCGGCGCGCAATGCGGCACGCGGCACCTCGATCATCGTGCCGACGAGGTGTTCGACCCCGGGAGCCTCCTCCGCCCACACCGACTCCGTCAAGTCGCGGAGCCGGGCGAGCTCCTCGCGAAACGCGACGAGTGGATGCATCACCTCGACGAGCGGCGCGTCTCCAGTCCGTTCCTGCACCGCGCGCGCCGCGCGGGCGATCGCGCGGATCTGCATCTCGTAGATCTCCGGGAACTGCAGGCCGAGCCGGCAGCCGCGCGTGCCGAGCATCGGGTTCGACTCCTGCAGCGCCTGGATCCGGCGGCGCATCTTCTCGTCGGACGCATCCGCCTCGTTCGGCAGGAACTCGTGCAGCGGCGGGTCGAGCAGGCGGATCGTCACCGGTAGCCCGGCCATCGCCTCGAAGATCCCCTCGAAGTCCGACTGCTGGAACGGCAGCAGCCGGTCGAGTGCCGCACGCCGGCCGGATTCCGTGTCGGCGAGGATCATCTCCTGCACGACCGGCAGCCGCTCGGCGCCGAAGAACATGTGCTCGGTGCGGCAGAGCCCGATCCCCTCCGCGCCGAACTCGCGCGCGCGCGCAGCGTCCTCGGGGTTGTCGGCGTTCGCGCGGATCTTCAGGCGCCGTGCTTCGTCGGCCCAGCCGAGGATCGTCTCGAAGTCGTCGTTGAGCTGCGGCGGCACCAGCGGCACCTCGCCTATGAAGACCCGCCCTGTGCCACCGTCGATCGTGATGATGTCGCCCTCGTGCAGCGTCCGGCCGGCGATCGTGGCGGTCCCCGCATCGAGCATGAGGTCGTCGCAGCTCGCGACGCAGGGCTTGCCCATCCCGCGCGCGACGACGGCGGCATGAGACGTCATGCCGCCGTGCACGGTCAGGATGCCCTCGGCGGCGATCATGCCGTGGATGTCGTCCGGCGTCGTCTCCCATCTCACGAG
>JAICTB010000110.1 GCA_025936595.1 Thermoleophilia bacterium
CCGGACAGGATCGAGATGATCGTGAACGAGATCGCGAAGTTCGAGAACCCGCCCATGCTCCTGCTCAGCTCCTGGGCGTAGCCGAGTGCGTGCAGCATGCGCCGGTCCTTGTCGTGGTGCGCTTCCACTCGAGCCTCCTTGAGGTTTGTCACGGATGTCGCTAGGCGGGCATTCTGCGCCTCCGGCTGCCAGGGAGCAAGGCAGCGGTAGGTTTGCCCCATGCGCCGCTTCCGCTACGTGCTCGCCGATGTGTTCACGGATACGCCACTCCAGGGCAACCAGCTCGCCGTCTTCACCGACGCTCGCGACCTGACGAGCGAGGAGATGCAGGCGATTGCGCGCGAGATGAACCTGTCGGAGACGGTGTTTTGCCTGCGGCCGGGCGCGCCGGAGGCCGACGTGCGGATCCGGATCTTCACGCCCTCGCGCGAGCTGCCGTTCGCCGGCCACCCGACGCTCGGCTCCGCGTTCGTGCTCGCTGGCCCGTTGTCGAAGATGGTCATCAACCTCGAGACCGAGGCCGGAGTCGTGCCGGTCGAGCTCCAGCGCGACGAAGCGCGCATCGTCTTCGGTCGCATGGAGCAGCCGATCCCGGCATGGGAGCCGGTCGCCGATCCGGAGCCGATCTTCGCCGCGCTCGGCATCTCGGGCTCGGGGCTGCCGGTCGAGCGCTACGACCTCGGCCCCGGCCACGTGTACGTCGAGCTTCCATCATCCGAGGCTGTCGCGTCGCTCGCGCCCGACGTCGGCGCGCTTGCGCGCGCGACGCAGGACGGCACCAACTGTTTCGCTCGCGACGGGGCCTGGTGGAAGACGCGGATGTTCGCGCCGAATCACGGAGTCGCGGAGGATCCGGCGACAGGCTCCGCGGCCGGACCGCTCGCAGTCCATCTCGCCCGGCACGGACGCATCGCCTTCGGCGAGCAGATCGAGATCCGCCAGGGGGCCGAGATCGGCCGCCCTTCGACGCTCTACGCGGAAGTGCACGGAACCGCCGAGAAGATCGAGCGGGTCGTCGTCGGAGGCTCGGCCGTCATCATCGCCCGCGGCGAGCTCAGCCTCTGAGCTCGATCGCCTCGATCTCCGCCAGCTCCACCGGCACCGCCGTCCAGAAGACGCCCCCGTCGCGCGTCACGTAGAGCCGGTTGCGCGCGGCGTAGACCGCGAGATCCGGGTCGTCGTCTGCGATCGCGATGGCGTTCCCGCGCGGGAGGCCCCGGCCCGACTCGCGCCACGTCGTTCCGACGTCGTGTGAGACGAGCAGCGGCGGCTTGGCGTCGACGACCGCGATGATCGTCGGACCTGCGGCCGCCGCGTCGAGCACGCGCGGCAGGTTCAACACCGGCACGGGAGCCGGCTCGAGGTCGCCGTCCCACGGCTCGATCTCGGCGGTTTCGAGATCGATAGCGAAGCAGCCTGCTGCGGTGCGCACGAGTACGTTCATCGCACGAGGAGCGACGCGACGACCGCAGTCGCACGCTGCGCTGCTCCGACCGGAGAGAATCCCGCGTTGCGCCCGACGATGTACGAGGTCGCGAACGCATCGCCGGCGCCGGTGGGATCGCCCGGAAGCGCGCGTGCTGGGACGAATTCCGCGCGGCCGGCCAGGTAGACCGTGGATCCGCGCGATCCGTGCGTAACGATCACCTCGCGCACGCCGAGCGATGCCGGGTCTCCGATCACCTCGGCTTCTTCCTCCGCGAGCTTCAGCACCCACACGTGGCGAAGCGTCTCGCGATCGAAGTTCGCGTCGAGGCGCAGCGGTCCCTCTTGGGCGGCGCGCACCAGACCCTGCCCATCGAAGGAGATCCTGCGCCTCCGGGCGAGCGCCGCGACCGTCTCCAAGGGGAAGTCGTTCCGAGAGAGCGGCGCGAGATGCGCCCAGCCGCCGGCCGGAAGCTCGGGCAGGTCGCCGGGCAGCCACGTGTCGCCGAGCGAGTCGATGTGCATCGTCCGCCGGTCGCCGTCGTAGGAGAACGAGAAGGTGGCGGTCGAAGTTCCCTGGACGAACCTCACCGGCGTGCCGAGGCGGACCACCGGCGGCAGGAGGGAGTCGCGGTCGGCGCCCGCGCAGCGTGCGACGATGCGAGCCGGGACGCGCAGGCGCTGGAGCGCTCGCGCGCCGTGGAACGATCCGCCCCCGACGCGGGGCGGCTCGCCTGGAAGCAGGTCCCGCGAGAGGTTGCCGACGAGCGCGATCACGCGCCCGCGAGTATGACTCTCCTTCGCACGGCGACACGCGCGACCGCGGCGAGCGCGAACGCTGCGGCGAAGCTCGGGAGCGACGCGCCGCCCCAGGGGAGCGCATGCGGATCGGCATGCCCGACGATGCTCGTCCACCAACTCGGTCCCTGCGGCGAGAGCCATTGGTAGAGCACGAAGCCGCCGACCCACGCGAACAGCATCTCGAGACGCAACTCGGGTGCGTCGAACACGGCGCGGCGGTCGTAACGCCGGCCGGAGAGGAGCCAGTCGGCGAGCAGCACGGCGAAGAGCGGCACGAAGAAGGAGCCGAGCAGGTAGAGGAACGGCTGGTAGTTGCGCAGGTCGATGACGAGCGCCCCGGCCGTGGCGACCGCGGCGGCGGCGCCGACGAGCAGCCGCTGCGGCGCGCGCGGTAGGAGGTTCTGCAGGCTGACGGCCGCGGAGTACACGTTCGCGAATGCTTCGTCGCTTTCGTCGACGGTGAGCGCGAGCAGCGCGAGAAGGCTCGCGGCTCCGCCTGACGCGACCGCGGTGAGCAGCGCCGGTGCGTCGCTGATCTGGCGGGAGAGTGCAATCACCGCTCCGAGCGCGAACAGCGGGATCGCCGGGACGAAATACCCGAAGCCCGCGCTCCAGAAGCCGACGGAGCGGCTGCGTGCGAACCGTGTGTAGTCCGCGACGAGCGGCGTCCACGAGATCACCGATGCGAGCACGAGATCGAATCCGGGCCAGAACGCATGTGTGCCGCTGCGATGCCAGAGCGCGACCGCGTGCTGTCCGTGCAGCGACCACCAGGAGAGATAGACCAGCGAGGCGATCACGACCCAGACCGCGAACTTGCGGACGTACTTCCGCACGAATCCCACGGGACCGAGGAACGCGAGCGCGGTCGCGACGACGCCGAAGAGGACCTTCCAGAAGACGACGCCGCCGAAGCCGAGCACCTGGTGGGAGAGGGCGCTGGCGCCGGTCGCAATGATGATCAGCTCGAAGACGGCCCAACCGAGGCACTGGATGAGGTTCAGTCCCGTCGGGAGGTACGAGCCGCGCCGTCCGAGCGGCGCGCGCATCAGCACCATCGCCGGCACACGCGCGTCTGCGCCGATGAGGCCCCCGAGCCCGAGTAGCGCACTGCCGACGACCGCCGCCCCGACGATCGCGCCGACCGCCTCGGGAAGCGAAAGCGCGAGGCCGAACTGATCGGCGGGAAGCACGAGGAACGCACCCGCGACGATCACGAGCAGCGAGACGGAGAGGTTTGACCAGAGCAGGAACCCGTCGAGCAGGCCGAGTACGCGGAGCCGCTCGGGGACCGGCTCGATGCCCCAGGACGGCGTGTCGATGTCGCTCATGCAGCTCCCTTCGCCGGCATGATCCGGATCAGGTTCGACGGGTGTGATCTCAGCCCCGGACGGGACACCCCGGCGTCTCGAACTCTAGCCGCGGCACATAGGTACCTGTGGCCATGCACATGGGTACCTGTGGCCATGCACATGGGTATCCATGTGCAAGCACGTGTGGACCGGTGCGCACCTGTGCAAGGCGCTCAGAGGGACACGAGCCGCGTGGCCGTGGCCTTCCAGGTCGCCACGAGCACCTCTCCCTCCTTGATCTGCAAGCGCTGCGCCGACTCGGCGGTCACCTCTGCGGTGACCGCGCCGACCGTGACGCGCACGCGGTTTGCCACCGGGACGACGCTCGAGACGACCGCGCGTACGTGGTTCTGCGCGGAATCGGCCGGCAGCGCTCGTGCCAGCGTCACCTCCCAGGGGTAGACGATCGCGGCGACGACACCCTGCGCTTCGTCGGTCGACGTGACGACCGTCCGGTCGCTCAACTCGACGCTTGTCAGCGTCCCGAGCCGACGCGCCCGCCCGTGCAGCACGTTGCCGCCGGCGAATCGGGCCACGAACGGCGTCGCCGGCGAAGCGATCAACTCGTCAGCTCGGCCCATTTGCACGATCCTTCCGTCGACGAGGACGCCGACCCGCTCTGCGAGCGCCGCTGCATCGACGAAGTCGTGCGTGACGACGAGCGTGGGTAGGCCGAGCTCGCGCAGGGTGGCGCGCAGCTCGACGCGCACCGCGTCGCGGGTGTGCGGATCGAGCGCTGCGAGCGGTTCGTCGAGCAGCAGCACGTCCGGCTGGCGGGCGAGCGCGCGCGCGAGGGCGACCCGTTGCCGCTCACCGCCGGAAAGCTCACGCGGCCGTGCATGCGCGAGATGCTCGATGCCGAGCCGCTCGAGCACGTCGCCAGGTGGTCCTGCGAAGGCGACGTTCCCTCGTACGCTCAGATGCGGGAACAGCGCGTAGTCCTGAAAGACGAAGCCCACGGAGCGCCGCTCCGGCGGCAGTGAGGACCAGTCGTGTCCGTTGACCTCGACCGTCCCCGCGGCCCCAACGAGTCCAGCGACCGCACGCAAGACAGTCGACTTCCCCGCGCCCGAAGGCCCGACGATCGCGACCGTCTCACGCTCTGTCTCGAGCGCTAGCTGGAGACGGAAGGTGCGAAGCGCGACGGAGAGATCCAGTCGGAGCGCAGCCATTTGACCCCCAGGAGCAGGGTGAAGGAGAACGCGACGAGGAGCGCGCCCATCGCGAGTGCGACGTCGAACGACTGGGCGAACTCCGCGTAGATGCCGAGGGGAAGCGTCTGCGTCACGCGCTGCAGCGACCCGGCGAACATGATCGTCGCGCCGAACTCTCCAAGCCCGCGCGCGAAGGAGAGCGCGAGGCCGGCACCGAGCCCGCTCGCAGCGAGCGGCAGCGCGATACGAGCGAAGACGCGCCACGGACGCGCGCCGAGAGTGCGCGCGGCAGCGACGAGGGTCTCATCGATGCTCTCGAACGCCGCGACCGCGGTGCGCACGTAGAACGGCGCGGCGACGAACGAGACCGCCAGCACGACGGCGCTCTGCGTGAACGCGAGCGAGGTCGAAAGCAGACCGCTTCGACCGAACGCGGCCAGGAGACCGATTCCCGCGACGGCCGGCGGCAGCACGAGCGGCAGCTCGACGAGCGTCAGGAGCACGCTGCGCCCGCGAAACCGCCGCGTCGCCAGCATGTACGCCGTCGGCGTCCCGAGCACCACGACGAGGAGCTGCGCGAGCGCGCTCGTTCGCAGCGAGACGACGAGCGCGTCACGCGCGACAGGGTCGCCCAGCTCGCGCACGAGTGTCGCCGGCGAGACGCGCAGGAAGATCGCCACCACCGGCAGCGCGAGAAACGCCAGCGCGAGCGCTGCGATCACGGCGAAGGCGGCTCTCACGGGAGACCGAAGCCCGCAGCTTTCAACGCCGCGCGGCCGCGCCTCGAGAGAACCTCGCGCACGAACCGCGCCGCGAGCTGGGAGTGCTTGCGCTTCGTCGGGATGCACAGCTCGTACTTCACCGTCGGCTGCACCGTCGCGGGAAGCGCAAGCTGGATCACGCGTTTGCCCGCGGGCTTCACGTCGGTCCGGTAGACGAATCCGGCGTCCGCCTCCCCGAGCGCAACCTTCGCCACGACAAGCTTCACGTCCGTCTCGTTGCTGACGACATTCGACAGCGCAGATCGCAGGTGGAGTCTCGCAAGCAACGTGCGCGTGTAGTCGCCGATCGGGACGCCGGGTGCGCCGACGACGAGCTTGATGCCTCGCCGCCGTAGGTCGTACACCGAGCGGATGTGCGCCGCATTCGCGCGCGGGACGATCAGCACGAGTGTGTTCGTCGCGAACACCTTCGGCTTCGAGCAAAGCCCTCGGGCATGGAGCTGCTGCGCGTACTTCGGCGAGGCCGAGGCGAAGACATCCGCGGGAGCGCCCTGCCGGATCTGGAACGCGAGCTGGTCCGACCCTCCGAACTGAAAACGCGGTGCGCGGTCGATCCCGGGGAACACGGCCGTCAAAGAGGCCGCAGCGAACACCGCCAGCAGGCTCATCGCTCGACCATCACCGACGTCGCCTTGACGACGCCCGTCGCACTCGAGCCGACCGCCAGGCCGAGCGCCTCCGCCGAGTCACGCGTGATCACGGCGACGATCCGCGCCGGCTCGGTCACGTCGATCTCCACCTGTGCGAGGAGCCCTTCGACCTCGATGCTCGCGACGACACCGCCGAATCGATTCCGCGCGGACAGGTGCTGCTCGCCGCCGCCGAGCAGGCGCTCGACCTCGGCGAGCGGCACGAGCCGGCGATTCGCGGAATCGCGCTCGGTCGCGATCTTGCCGTCGCGGTCCCAGCGGCGCAGCGTGTCGAGCGAGATCCCGAGCCGCCGTGCGGCGTCAGCAGCGGGGAGGCTATGCTGCATAGGCATCGCATAAGTATACAGGAGCACCGTTTCCTGCCCGACAACGGCGGATATGTCGGAAGGAGATGCGTCGGGTGGCGGTCGCCGGGGGGCTTGCGGGCGTGTGCATGCTCGTCCTCTCAGGCTGCTCCGACGACCAGAACACGCTCGCGCCGCACTCGAGCGCCGCCCGCTCGATCACCACTCTCTGGTGGGTCATGTTCATCGGCTCGACGATCGTCGTCATGGTCGTGACGCTGCTCGTCGTGCTCGCGGTGCTCAAGCGCCGCGGCCGGCTCGACCGGATCGAGTCGCGCGGCGAAAGCCCAGGCGCGCGAAACGTCGTTCTCATCTCCGGAGCGCTCGTGCCGGCGGTGGTGCTCACGGCGCTCTTCATCTACGTGCTGACGACCGTGCCGGCGACCGCCGAGCCGAAGCCGACCGACGCAAGGATGACCGTCGACGTCACGGGGAAGCAATGGTTCTGGGCCGTTCGCTACCCGGCTCAGCGCATCGTCACCGCGAACGAGATCCACATTCCCGTGGGTGTGCCGGTGCGCATCCGTGCGCATACAGGTGACGTGATTCATTCGTTCTGGGTCCCGGAGCTGAACCGGAAGATCGACATGATCCCGGGCTACGACAACTCTGTCCTGCTCGAGGCGGATCGCGCCGGCGTCTACCGCGGCCAGTGCGCGGAGTTCTGCGGGCTGCAGCACGCGAACATGGCGTTCTACGTCGTCGCGCAGCCGCGAGCGGCATTCGACCGCTGGGTCGCGCGCGAGCAGCGGCCGGCAGACACGAGCGCCGCCGGGGCAAAGGTCTTCACGCAGGTCGGCTGCGGCGGCTGTCACACGATCAGCGGCCTCTCGAACGGCACGATCGGGCCCGATCTGACGCACGTCGGCGGCCGGATGACGCTCGCGGCCGGA
>JAICTB010000104.1 GCA_025936595.1 Thermoleophilia bacterium
ACCGCGAGGAGAGACTTCCATGCCCGGCCTGATGGGACGCCTGACCCTGATCGTGAAAGCGAAGTTTTCGAAGGCGCTGGACAAGGCGGAGAACCCCAACGAGACGCTCGATTACTCCTACGAGGAGCAGCTGCGCCAGCTCCAGAACGTGAAGCGCGGCATCGCCGACGTGACGACGGCGAAGAAGCGCCTCGAGATCCAGTACACCGGCATGCAGCAGCAGGTCGAGAAGCTCGACGGTCAGGCGCGCGACGCCCTGAAGGCGAACCGGGAGGATCTCGCGCGCGAGGCGCTGACACGCAAGGCGGCGGTGCAGGCGCAGCTCGACGGGATCATGCAGCAGGGGCAGCAGCTCGAGGCGCAGCAGCAGAAGCTGATCGAGGGCGAGAAGACGCTCTCCGCGAAGGTCGAGGCGTTCCGCACGCAGAAGGAAGTGATCAAGGCGCAGTACTCGGCGGCTGAGGCGCAGGTGCGAATCGGCGAAGCGGCGACCGGTATCGGCGAGCAGATGGCCGACGTCGGGCTCGCCGTGCAGCGCGCGAAGGACAAGACGGAGCAGATGCAGGCGCGCGCGAGCGCGATCGACGAGCTGACAACGTCCGGCGCGCTCGACGACCTCACCTCTTCGGGCGACGACATCGACCGCCAGCTCTCGCAGATCTCGCAGGGCAGCCAGGTCGACGACGAGCTCGCGAAGATGAAAGCCGAGCTCGAGCCGGGCGAGGCACCGCAGCAGATCGAGGGCGAGACGAAATGATCGTGCGCCTGATGGGCGAGGGCCAGTTCGAGGTCGACGACGAGCTGCGCGCCCGGCTCGACGCGCTCGACGACGACGTCGCCCGCGCCGTCGAAGCAGGCGACGAGGGCGCGCTCTGGTCGGGGCTCCAGGCGCTCGCAGACGCGGTGCGCTCCGGGGGCGAGAAGCTCGCGGACGAGGACCTGCGGCCGTCGGACGCGATCATCCCGCCGGAGGATCTCTCGCTCGACGAGGCGCGCGAGCTCCTTACGAACGAAGGGTTCATCCCCGATCTCGGGGACGCGGCGTGAGTCGCGAGGTCGTGCTGTCGGCACGACCGCAGGGAACACCGCAGGAGTCGGACTTCGAGCTACGTGACGTCCCGGACGCCTCGCCGGCGGAAGGCGAGGTGAGCGTCCGCAACGTGTTCGTCTCGGTCGACCCGTACATGCGCGGCCGCATGACGGGCGTTCGCAGCTACGTCGAGCCGTTCGCGATCGGCGACGCGATCGACGGCGGCGCGGTCGGCCGCGTCGTCGAGTCGAGCTACGACGGCCTCGCGCCCGGCGACTGGGTGGCGTCGATGCTCGGCTGGCGCGAGCAGGGCGTGGCGGCGGGGGCGCAGCTGCGCAAGCTGGACGAGTCGGTGGCGCCGCCGTCGACGGCGCTCGGAGTGCTCGGCATGCCGGGCTTGACCGCGTGGGTCGGGCTCGTCGACATCGGCGGCGTGCAGGAAGGCGAGACGATCTACGTCTCGGGAGCCGCCGGTGCGGTCGGGAGCACTGCGGCGCAGATCGCGAAGCTGAAAGGGCTGCGCGTGATCGGCAGCGCAGGCTCCGACGAGAAGGTCGAGTGGCTCCGGTCGCTCGGCGTCGAGGCGTTCAACTATCGCGAGACGCGGGCGAAGGACGCGCTCGCGGACGGGATCGACGTGTACTTCGACAACGTCGGCGGCGAGCAGCTCGAGGCCTCGCTCGGCGCGCTTCGCCCGTTCGGGCGCGTGATCGCCTGCGGCGCGATCTCCCGGTACAACGACGAACGTCCGCAACCCGGGCCGCGCAACCTCGGGTTCGTGGTGACGAAGCGCCTGCGCCTCCAGGGCTTCATCGTCCGAGACCATTCCGATCGCTTTGGCGACTTCGCGCGAGAGGTCGGGCCGTGGGTCCGCGACGGCGAGATCGTTTACCGCGAGACGATCGTCGATGGGATCGAGAACGTCCCGGCGGCGTTCGCGGGGCTCTTCCGCGGCGACAACGTCGGCAAGATGCTCGTGCGCGTTGCCGACTGACCGCTAGATCGGCGCGTCGAAGAGCGCGAGCCAGCGCGTCAGGTCCTGCTCGACCGGCAGCTCCTTCTCGAGCTTCGCCTTCAGCTCGAGCTCCGTCGCGTTGTCGCGCTTGTCCTTGTCGAGCGGGACGAACGGCCAGTAGGCGCCCCGCTTGAAGCCGTAGATCCAGTAGACCGGGTGCGCGCCCCCGTCGAAACGGAACATCGCCGCGAGCAGCTGCGACCCGAAGCCCTGCGCCGTCAGCTCGGAGGCGAGTGTGTGCGCGGCGCCGACGAGATCCTCGAGCTGGGAGTCGTGCACGATGATCCAGTCGAACCCGTACTCGTCGCTCTGACGCTCGATCTTCGACCCGCACTGCTGCGCGACCGCCTCGACGAGCTTGTCGACGTCGTCGAACGCACTGCGGAACTCGCCCGACGACTGCGGCTTGAATGCGATCGCCGCAGCGCCCGACGTCTTCAACCCGAGCTCGATCTGCAGCGTTACCGCCGCCGTCGTGAGCGCGAACAGCCGGTCCTCGCGCGGCTCGCCGAGCTTCTTCTTGCCGAGCAGGACGTCGCGCAGGCCCAAGGGGTCTAGGCGACGGGGCGGCCCATCTCGCGCGCGATCTCGGCGAGCGCTGCGATGCGCTTCTCGAGCGGCGGATGGTCCATGAAGAGCTCGGCGGCTGCGTTCCGCGCCTTGGCCGGGATGATGAAGAACGCGTTCATCCCCTCGACCTGGCGCAAGTCCTGGTTCGGGATCAGCGTCATCTGCGACGAGATCTTCTGCAGCGCGCTCATCAGGTACTCCGGTGCGCCGGTGATCAACGCCGAGCCGCGATCGGCGGCGTACTCGCGGTAGCGCGAGATCGTGCGGATGAGGATGAAGCTGACGGCGTACACGACGATCGACACCGCGAAGATGATCAGCCACACGGGCGGCCCGTTGTTGTTGTCGCGCCGTCCGCCGCCGCCCCACATGCCGGCGTAGAGGCCGAAGCGCGTCAGCATCGCGGCGAGCATCGCGAAGAAGCTCGCGAGGGTCATGATCAGGACGTCTCGGTTCGCGACGTGCGAGAGCTCGTGCGCGAGGACGCCTTCGACTTCCTTCGGCTCGAGGCGGTCCCACAGGCCGGTCGTCACGCAGACCGCCGCGTGCTTGGGCGAGCGTCCTGTCGCGAACGCGTTCGGCACCGGTGTGTCCATGATCGCGATCTTCGGCTTGGGCAGGTCTGCCATCGCGCACAGCCGCTCGACCATGTCGTGCAGCTGCGGCGCCTCCTCGCGCGAGACGACCTTCGCGCCCGCCGCCGCGAGCGCCAGCTTGTCGGACGTGTAGTACTGGAAGAACGCCATGCCGACGACGATCAGGAGCATCGGGGCAAGGCCGACGTTCAGCACCTGGAAGAGGACGACGGCGAACACGACGTACAGCAGGCCGAGGAGCCCGGTCGTGAACACCATCCGCAGCGTGAGCCCGGCGTCGCGTCCGTATGACCTGCGCTTCATGAGAGTGATTGTAGGGGTGGCGCTGGTCGTGGCGCTTGGGCTTAACGCCCCCTCAACAGCGCATGCGGCGACGCGATGCGTCGTCGCGGGAACGCACGCCGGTGGCGCCCGCGGCTTCGTCGTCGCGCGGCCGCATCATTCGGTGCTCGAGCATGTCGCCGTCGCCGCGAAGCCGTGCGCGACGACCGTCTGGGTCGATCCGCGCGGCGGCCCGTTGCACGCGGTGAGCGTCGTCGGACCGGGGTGGAGCGGGACGATCCACTCGCATGCAACGCGCGTCGACGGGCTGATCGGCGCGCCGCAGCTCGCGAACGGCGACTTTCGCGGCGGCGGCCATGCGAACCTCGAGCGGCTCGAGCAGCGGCTCGACCGGACGCAGCACAGCGTCCTGCGCGTGCGCATCCTGCTCGCTGCGATCCTGATCGCGCTTGCGCTCGTCGCGCCGAGGCGCGCGGTCATGGCGGCGGCCTCGGCAATCGCGGCCGCGCTCGTGCTCTCGGCGGCCGGGTCGACCAGCCTGACGCTCCTCGCCCTGCTGACGCTCGCCGGCTCGCTGCTCCCCTGGCGCGCGCTCTGGCTCTTCTTCGCCGCCTACCTGCTCGTGCTCGTACTTTCGCCCGAGACGCAGTCGCTCGCGCTCGTGGGACCGCACCCGTGGGGCGCCGGCCGCTTCTACGGGATCTCCAACGAGCTCGAGACGCTCGTGCTCGGCCCCGCGCTCGTGCTCGGGCTCGCCGCGGCGCCGCTCGTGCTCCTCACCGTCGGCTGGAGCCGGGCGGGCGGCGACGGCGGCGGCCTGCTCGTGCTGCTCGCGGCCTACGCGTCGCTCGTCACGCACCGGCGGCTCGCAGCCGGCGCGCCGATCGTGCTGGCCGTGCTCTTCGTGCTGCTCGATGCTGCGACCGGCGGCTCGAACCACGTCACACACAGCGTGCTGCACGGTGGGCTGCCGCACGACCTGTGGCACCGCTGGACGGTGTCGTGGCACGGCGCGACCGGGACGTGGGGGAGGACCGCCGTCTCGCTGATCTGTCTCGCAGTGCTCGGACTGATCGCCGCGCGCCGCCCGCGCTCGCGCATCGTCGACGCGTTTCTCGTCGGCATCCTTGTCTCTCTCGTTGCAAACGACACACCGCAGGACGTCCTCTTCTGGGGTGCGATCACCGGGCTCGGCTTGCGGCGCGCTGTATAGACTCCGCCCTCGTGCGCCGCCTCGCCCCGCTCGTGATCGTGCTCGTCGTCGCAGCCGGTTGCTCCAGCTCCAAGCCCGGCGAGAAGACGGTCTCGCCGCTTCCGTCGACTGTCGTCGGAACGGTGCCCAAGGCCGCGACCGTGACGGTTCCGGCGAAGTTCAAGAACGGCGATCCCACTGCCGGCAAGCAGGTGTTCGCGAGTGCGGGCTGCGTCGGCTGCCACACGCTCGCCGACGCGAACGCGCACGGCACGATCGGCCCGAACCTCGATCAGGCGAAGCCGCCGCTCTCGCTCGCAGTCGCCCGGGTGACGAAGGGCGCGGGCGCGATGCCGTCGTTCGAGGGCCAGTTGAGCGACAAGCAGATCGCCGATGTGACCGCCTACGTCGTGAAGGCGACCGGCGGCAACGCGAACGGCTGATTCTTCCGCCTGATCTCCCGCGCGACGTCGAGGTCATCGCGACCGACTTCGACCGCACGCTCGTGTGGCAGGACGGCCAACTCAGGCCGCGCACGCTTGCAGCGCTGCGCGCGGCCGAGGCCGCCGGCCTGCACGTGATCGTCGTGACCGGCCGCATGGTTCAGTCGGTGCGCCGGTTTCTCGCACCGGCGGCGCTCCGTGAGCCGGTGATCTGCTACCAGGGCGCCGTCGTCGCGGACGCCGACGGGAAATGGTTGCGCCACGAGCCGATCCCGCTCGCGCTCGCGCGGGAGGCGATCGCGGCCGTCGTGGCGGAGGGCTACGGGCTGAACGTCTACGTCGACGACCGGCTCTACGTCTCCGACGTCACGGAGGCCGCGCGCGACTACGCCGACTTCCAGCACCTTGAGATCCACGCCGTCGGCGACCTGCTCGCGTGGCTCGACGAGCCGCCGACGAAGCTCGTCTGCGTCGGCGACCCGGATGCGCTCGACGGCGTGGAGATGCGGATGAAGGAGCACTTCGGCGCGCGCCTGTACATCTCCAAGTCGCTGCCCTACTTCCTCGAGTTCGCAGCGCCCGGCGTGACGAAGGGCGCGGGCCTCGATTTCCTCGCTGCGCACATGGGCTTCACGAAGGAGCGCACGATCGCGTTCGGCGACGGCGAGAACGACGTCGAGCTCGTCGAGTGGGCGGGCTTCGGCATCGCTGTCGAGAACGCGCACGACCGCGTCAAGGCCGTCGCCGACTGGGTCTGCCCGTCTGCCGAGGCGGAAGGCGTGGCGCAGACGATCGAGGCGGTTCTAGACTCGAAGTCATGATCGACCTCCGCGCCGCGCGCGCAGACCCGGACGGCTATCGCGCTGCCCTCGCGCGCAAGGGCGCCGCGGACGCGTTCGACGATCTGCTGGAGGCGGACGCCGGCTGGCGGGAGGTGCAGCAGCGGGTCGACGAGCTGCGCGCACAGACGAAGCTGAAGGGGAAGCCGACACCGGAGCAGCTCGAGCGCCTGAAGGCGATCAAGGACGAGCTCGGACCGCTCGAGACCGAGCTCGCCGGCACGCGGCAGCGCGTCCAGGACCTGCTCGAGCGCATCCCGAACCCACCGGCCGAGGACACGCCGGAGGGGACGGCCGAGGAGGATGCCGTCACCGTCAGGCAGGTCGGCGAGCCGCCGAGCTTCGACTTCGAGGCGCGCGACCATCTCGATCTCTCCGCGGCGCACGGGTGGATCGACGTCGAGCGGGGCGCCAAGGTCTCCGGCTCGCGCTTCGTCTACCGCGTCGGCGACGTCGCGTTGCTCGAGATCGCTCTCTACCGCTGGGCGCTCGAGCGGATCGTGCAGAAGGGTCACGTGCCGGTGCTGCCGCCCGTGCTCGTGCGCGACGAGGCGATGTACGGCACCGGCTTCTTCCCGTCGGACAAGAGCGACTTCTACGCGGTTCCGGAGGACGGCCTGTATCTCGCCGGCACCTCGGAGGTGCCGCTCGCGGCGTTCCACGGCGGCGAGGAGCTGGACGGGCTACCGCTCCGCTACGTCGCGTTCTCGACGTGCTTCCGCCGCGAGGCCGGCGCCGCGGGCAAGGACACGCGCGGCATGTTCCGCGTGCACCAGTTCGACAAGGTCGAGATGTTCGTCTACTGCGCACCGGAGCGCTCGCGCGACGAGCACGAGCGGCTGCTCGAGATCGAGGAGGAGCTGGTGCAGGAGCTCGGACTTCCCTACCGCGTGCAGAACATCGCCGCCGGCGACCTCGGCGCGTCGGCCGCGAAGAAGTACGACATCGAGGCGTGGTTCCCCGGCCAGTCGCGCTACCGCGAGATCACCTCGACGTCGAACACGACCGACTACCAGGCGCGCAGGCTGAACATCCGCTTTCGCCGTGACGGCGGCCTCGAGCACGTCCACACCCTGAACGGCACGGCCGTGACGGCACGCGCGCTGATCGCCGTGCTCGAGAACTACCAGGATGCGGACGGCTCGATCGCCGTGCCGGACGCGCTGACGGCATTCGGCGCACCGGCGCGCCTGGGCGCGGATCGCATTCCGGCGGCGTAGCGGGAAAATTCCTCATGCACGATTCGCCGCTCGAGGGCGTCTTCGGTGTGTACCCAACCCGAAGGAGCCCTCATGAAGCGGTTGATTCTTCTCAGCGCCGCGGCGGCCGCGTTCCTCGCGCCGTCCGCGGCTCTCGCAAGCGGCGTCGTCCTCAAGGTGCAGCCCGCCCGACATCTCGTCGCCGTCGCACGGACGCCGACCCGCGTCGCCCTCGTGCACACGACGGCGAGGCTCCGCGTGGGCCAGCGCGTCGCGCTGACGGCACGCAAGCTCCGTAACGGAACGCTCGCAGCCTCGCGCATCAGGGTCGTGGGCCGCGCCCGGACCGTGACGTTCCGCGGGCTCGTGCTCGCCCGTTCGACGTCCAGGCTCGTCGTCTCTGCGAACGGCGCGGTGATCGGCGTGCATCGCGGCTCACGTTCGACGAGCTCCGCGCGCGACGACGAGCCGCGGATCGGCAGCACGGTTGACGTCACCGCCAGAATCGACGAGGACGGCGACCTCGACGAGGACGACGCAGCCGTTTTCTCGCCGACCGCCCCGGGCGGTCAGATCGAAGGCCGCCTGACGATCGGCATCGGCACGATCGCGGTCACCTCCGAGCACCTCAGC
>JAICTB010000177.1 GCA_025936595.1 Thermoleophilia bacterium
AGCACGCCGCCGGCGAGGCCGATCGCGAAGAGGCGCGGGTCGAGCCCGAAGAGTAGGCGGCGCCGACCCGCAGCCGCCGCCGGGTGCGTCGGCCTGGTCTGAGCCTGCGCCTCGATGCGCGGACGATAGCGACTTTGGATCCAGTTGACAAGCAAGCGGATCCAATCTAAGCTCGCGGTTCCTCGCCCGCTCAGCGGGGACCGTCGGCACCCTCGCCGGCGCGCATCGTCGTCTCCACCAAGGGGAACCGCCATGAGAGGCTCGTTCAAGCGCTTCGCATTCCTGGCACTGGGGCTCGTGCTGGTCGGAGCGCTCACGGCCGCGGTGGCCGCCGCCCGCGGCACCAAGTCCAGCGCTTCGAAGATCAGAAACGGTGGCACGCTCACGATCGGGCTGGCCGAAGAGCCCGACGCACTCGATCCGACGATCGCCAGGACGTTCGTCGGCCGAATTGTCTTCCTCGCGATGTGCGAGAAGCTGTACGACCTCGATTCGCACCTGAACATCGTCCCGCAGCTCGCGGCGGCGCTGCCGCAGGTGTCGAAGGACAAGCTCACCTACACGATCAAGTTGCGCAAGGGGATCAAGTTCAACGACGGCACGCCGTTCAACGCCGCCGCCGTGAAGACGACGATCGATCGCTACCTGACCTTCAAAGGTTCGGTCAGGAAGTCAGAGATCTCGCCGATCAGCTCCGTGGATGCGCCGAACGCGACCACGGCGGTTCTCCATCTCTCCGCGCCGTACTCGCCGCTCACGGCGCAGCTCGCCGACCGTGCAGGGATGATCCTGTCGCCGAAGGCGCTCGCCTCCGGCGGCTCGTTCGCGCAGAATCCGGTGTGCGTCGGGCCGTTCTCGTTCAAGGACCGCGTCGCCGGCGACCACATCACGGTCGTCAAGTCGCCGTTCTACTACGGCAAGGCGAAGGTGCACCTGGCGTCGATCGTTTACAGGATCATGACCGACCCGAGCTCACGCACGCAGGCGCTGCGGGCCGGCGACATCCAGGTCGAAGATCGGATCCAGTCGACTGACGTGCCGACGCTTCAGAAGGACAAGAGCGTCACCGTCAGCAAGGCGATCACAATCGGCTACCAGGGACTGACCCTCAACCTCGGGAACAAGAACGGGCTGCTCAAGCCGTATTCGACCGTCGACACGGATCTGGCGCGGTCGCAGTTCCTCCGGACCGCGTTCGACCTCGCGCTCGACCGGACGACGATCAACAAGGTCGTGTTCGGAGGCCTGAACCAGCCCGACTGCTTCCCGATCGCGCCGGTCAGCCCGTGGTACAAGCCGAGCACGAAGGGCCTCAAGTGCAACCTGCACGCGAACGTCGACCTGGCGAAGAAGCTCGTCAAGGCCTCCGGGATCAGCTCCCCGTCGGTCAACCTCATGCTCGGCGGCACCGATCCCGTCACTGCCCGCCTCGGCCAGGTGATCCAGTCGATGGAGGCTGCCGTCGGGATCAAGGTGTCCGTCACGCCGACGCAGTTCACGACGGCGCTGAACAGGGCGGACGCGGGCACCTTCGACGCGTTCGCGATCGGGTGGTCGGGCCGTGTCGACCCTGACGGAAACATCTACGGCTTCGTCTCGACGAAGGGCACCCTGAACGATTCGGGCTTTACGAACGCGAAGCTCGACTACATCCTCAACGGGGCGCGGAAGTCGCTGACGACAAAGTCGCGCAACACGCTCTACCACGCGGCGATGCAGATCATCCATGCGCAGCGGCCGCTGATCTACCTCTACCACCCGGTCAACTACTACGGCATCACGAAGAAGGTCACCGGCGTGCAGATCTTCGGCGACGGATTGATCCGGGCCCAGTTCGCCGGGTACGCGAGCTAGGGACGAGGAGAACTGAACGACGTCATGGGCGGCTTCCTGCTCCGCAAGGCGGGAGCCGCCCTCGTCGTCGTCTTCCTCTCGAGTGTCGTCGTTTTCATCGGCGTTCGGGCGCTGCCGGGGGATCCCGCGCTGGCGCTCGGCGCCGAGAACCGCGACCCCGCCGTCCTCGCGGCGATCCGCCAGGCCTACGGGCTCGACCAGCCCCTGCCTGTGCAGTACGTCAAGTGGGCCTCGCGGGCGCTCCGCGGCGACCTCGGTCTCGACGCGCGCCAGCTCCCGGTCGGCCACACGATCATCACGCGAATTCCGATTACGCTCGAGCTCGCGCTCCTCGCCGTCCTGATCGGCGTGGTGATCGGGATCCTGGCCGGCGTGATCGCGGCCGTCCGGCGAGGCAAGCTCTCGGATCACGCTGCGACGACGTCGGCCCTCGTCGGCCTTTCTGTGCCGCATTTCTGGCTCGGCTTGATGATGATCATCGTCTTCGCCGTAGACCTGCGCTGGCTGCCGGCCAGCGGCTACGTCTCGTTTCACGAGCATCCTCTGTCGAACCTCGAGCACCTCCTGATGCCGGCGCTCGTGCTCGGCACCGGCCTCTCGGCGGTGCTGATGCGCCAGACGCGGTCGGCCATGTTGAGCTCGCTCACAGCCGACTACGTCCGCACCGCGCGGGCCAAGGGGCTCTCAGAGCGCTCGGTGATTGCGAAGCACGCGCTCCGTAACAGCCTGATCACGGTGACGACTGTCGTCGGGCTCCAGCTCGGCGCGCTCATCTCCGGCGCGGTCATCACCGAGCAGATCTTCGTGATTCCCGGCTTCGGGCGACTGACCCTCGAGGCGGTCAACGAGCGTGACTACACCTTGCTGCAGGGCGTCGTGCTCGTCGCGGCAACGGGCTACGTTGTCGTCAACCTGCTCGTCGACGTGGTGTACTCGCTCCTGAACCCGCGTATCCGAGTGAGTGGGTCGAACACGCCATGAGCTTCGTCGACACGTCGGTTGCGGCGATCAACCCGCGCGCGCGGCGGCGCCGGATCCTGCGTCGCCGCTTCATGCGCCGCCCGCTCGCGGTGGCGGGGTTTTTGGTCGCGATCGCCTTCGTGCTCGCGGCAATCCTCGCGCCGGTGATCGCGCCGTACTCGGCCGGCGCGACCGACTTCAACGCGCTCCTGGCCCACTCGTCGCGCCACCACTTGCTCGGCACGGACGAGCTCGGCCGCGACGTCTTTTCCAGGATCCTCTGGGGTGCGCGGGCGTCGATCGAGGCCGGTGTGCTCGCAACGCTGCTGGCAATGGCCGTCGCGGTGCCGATCGGGATCGTCGCCGGGTACTACCGCGGCTGGGTGGACGCGGCGATCGCGAGACTGACCGACGTGCTGCTTGCGTTTCCGTTCCTGATCGTCGCCGTGGGGCTCGCCGCGATCCTCGGGCCGTCGCTGACGAACGCGACGATCGCTCTCGGCATCGGCGCCGCACCGGCGCTGATCCGGATCGCGCGCGGAGAGGCGCTCGCCCTGCGTGAAGAGGACTACGTGCGTGCGGCCGTCGCAAACGGCGCGAGCGACCTGCGCATCATCGCGCGGCACGTGCTGCCGAACATGCTCTCGACGCTGATCGTGCAGGCGACCGTGGCGATCCCGGCTGCGATCATCGGAGAGGCTGTGCTCTCGTTTCTCGGCCTCGGCGTGCAGCCGCCGACGCCGTCGTGGGGCGTCATGCTCTCCGATGCACAGTCGTATCTCGCGCAGGCGCCGCGGCTCGCAATCTACCCGGGTATCGCGATCTTCCTCTGCTCGCTCTCGTTCAATCTGCTCGGCGACGGTCTGCGCGACATCCTCGATCCACGCACGACGCGATGAGCCTCCTCGCGGTCGATGGGCTGTCGGTTCGTTTCGACACAGACGACGGGCCGGTGCATGCGGTCGACCAGCTCTCGTTCACGCTCGGCGAGAGCGAGGTGCTCGGGGTCGTCGGTGAGTCGGGGTGCGGCAAGAGCGTCAGCTTCATGTCGCTGCTTCGCCTGCTGCCGGAGACGGCGACGGTCGAAGGGAGCGCCACCTTCGACGGAATCGACCTGCTGCGCGCCTCGCCGGCTCGGTTGCGGGCGATTCGTGGACGGAAGATCGCGTTCGTCTTCCAGGAGCCGATGACGTCGCTCAATCCGGCGTTCAAGATCGGCAACCAGATCGGCGAGGTCCTGCGCCGGCATCTCGATCTGTCGCGGCGCGACGCGCGCCGCCGGACGATCGAGCTGCTCGAGCTCGTGCGCATTCCCGCGCCCGATCAGCGCGTCGACGAGTACCCGCACCAGCTCTCAGGCGGCATGCGGCAGCGCGTGATGATCGCAATGGCCGTGGCGTGCGATCCGAAGATCCTGATCGCCGACGAGCCCACGACGGCGCTCGACGTCACGATCCAGGCGGGGATCCTGGACCTCATGCGCGACATTCGCGAGCGGTTGGGCACCGCAATCGTCCTGATCACGCACAACCTCGGCGTCGTCGCCGACGTAGCCGACCGCGTGCTCGTCATGTACGCCGGTCGCAAGGTGGAGGAAGCGCCCGTGCACGAGCTGTTCGCCCGGCCTCAGCATCCGTACACGAACGGCCTCCTCGGCGCGGTCCCGAGGCCCGGCGCCGGCCGCCTGCGCGAGATCCCCGGCCGCGTGCCGTCGCTCGCCGAGCTGCCGGTCGCATGTGCGTTCGCACCGCGCTGCCCCCGTGCCGATCAGCTCTCGCGCTCGCAGGTGCCTGATTTGCGCGAGGTCGCGCCGCAGCACCACGTCG
Organism: Thermoleophilia bacterium; assembly: GCA_025936595.1. Taxonomy (GTDB): domain Bacteria; phylum Actinomycetota; class Thermoleophilia; order Gaiellales; family Gaiellaceae; genus PALSA-600. The sequence continues at coordinate 4,641 of JAICTB010000177.1, forward strand.
CGTGCTTCCATCCAGGACCCGACGCGGAGGCGGCGGCATGACGAATCCGGTGCTCGAGGTCGAGGGGCTGATCAAGCACTTCCCGGTGCGGGGCCTCGGCGCGACCGGCGTCGTGCATGCGGTCGACGACGTCTCGTTCACGATCGGACGCGGTGAGCTGCTCGGCCTCGTCGGTGAATCGGGCAGCGGCAAGAGCACGGTCGCGAACTGCGTCATGCGGCTCGTCACGCCGACCGGCGGATGCGTGCGGCTGAACGGCACCGACATCACACACCTCTCGCGGCGCGCGCTTCGGCCGTTGCGCCGGCACATGCACATGGTCTTCCAGGACCCGTACTCGTCACTCGACCCTCGGATGACCTGCGGCCAGATCGTCAGCGAGCCGCTCGACGTGCAGGGGCTCGCGCGCGGTCGCGACCTCGAGGCCCACGTCGCCAAGCT
>JAICTB010000261.1 GCA_025936595.1 Thermoleophilia bacterium
ACTTCGCCGGCGAGCTCGTCGAGTTCGACCTGCCGCTCGACCTCGCCGGCACGGAGTTCCAGCGGCAGTGCTGGCTCGCGCTCGCGACGATTCCGTACGGCCAGACGGTCAGCTACGGCGAGCAGGCGCGCCGGCTCGGGTTCGGGCCGGACGCGGCGCGCGCGGTCGGCGCGGCGAACGGGCAGAACCCGCTGCCCCTCGTCCTGCCGTGCCACCGGGTGATCGGTGCAGACGGATCGCTCACCGGCTTCGGCGGCGGGCTGCACCTGAAGCGCTTCCTGCTCGAGCACGAGGGCGCGCTGCTCCCGCTCCGCTGATTTCGGGCCGGGAGGCGATCCGAACGCCGTCGCGCTGACACCCACCCGGCCCACCTCGACGGTAGCGGCGGCATCGATCGAGAGCAACGCGGCGCGCAAAGATTCGCGGAAGCGCGAATTTACAACTGCGGCCGTTCCACCGACCATCTCCCACGAGGCAGTTCGCCGAAGTCGAGCTCTGGGGAGGTTCACGTGAGAAGGGCGATCGCACTCGTTGCCTGTTCGGCCGTCAGCGCGGTACTGGCGGCAGCTGCGGTAGCAGGGCCGTCGGGGTCGCTCCCTCCGACCTGGCACGTGCACGACTGCACGGCGACGAGCTGCGTGCTCCCGCACGCCGCTGTCGGCTTCTTCCCGACGGTCCTCGGGGAGTCGGTTGCGACATACCTGCAAGACCCGGCCGCGTGCCCGGATGCGACGGACAAGGCGTTCCTCGGCGGCGGGCAGCCGCCGACGACGGACGGTACCGAGCAGAACCAGCCGCTCAGGGAGGGCGTCTGCATGACGAGCATGACGATCATCCACCTGAAGTCGATCGCGCCCGACCAGCCTCCGCCTGCCGGCTGGACGTTTTTGAGCGTCGCGGGCGGCGTCGCCACCTACTACTCGCTCACGAGCGCGTAGCCGATCGAGGGGGCACACGGAGGCGGCCGCCGATCGGGGCCGCCTCCACAGCGCTTGCGAACTTCGCGCTGCCGGGCGACGATGAGGCTCGTGGCCTCAAGGGGAAGCAGATGACGGGCGGCCGCGGAGCGTCCCTCGCTCTTCACGTCGACCCCCCGGAGACGTCGTACGCCGAGAGCGGCGGCCTGAGCATCGCGTACCAAACCCTCGGCGACGAGGGACGCGATCTCGTGTTCATCCCGAGCTTCGTCTCGAATCTCGAGCTCGCCTGGGACTGGCCGCCGCTCGCCGCGTTCTACCTGGCGTTCACGTCGTTCGCGCGCCTGATCCTGTTCGACAAGCGCGGCACCGGCCTCTCGGACAGGGTCAAGAAGCTGCCGGGAATCGAGGAGCGGATGGACGATCTGCGTGCGGTGATGGACGCCGCCGGCGCGCAGGAGGCGGCGGTCGTCGGCGTGTCCGAAGGAGCGCCGCTCGCGATCTCCTTTGCGGCCGCGTTTCCTGAGCGCGTGACGCACCTCGTTCTGTACGGGCCGCTCCCGAAGGCGTCCCGAACCGACGACTATCCGTGGGCGGAGACGGCGGAGTGGTGGGAGGCGGTGATCGAGCGCTTCGAGCAGCGCTGGGGCAGCCCGGACTACATGGAAGCCGACGTCGCGTGGCGGGCGCCGAGCGAGCAGCACAACGAATCCTTCGTGCGTTGGTGGGCCCAGTACCGGCGGCTCGGCGCAAGTCCGGGCGCGGCCGCCGACCTCGCGCGGATGAACTCACAGATCGACGTGCGGGATCTCCTGCCGCAGATCACGGTCCCGACGACGGTGATCATGCGCACCGACGACCGGGTGATCTCCGTCGACCATGGCCGCTACGTGGCTGAGAACATTCCGGGCGCCCGCTACGTCGAGCTGCCGGGCGAGGACCACCTGCCGTTCGTCGGCGACGCGTCCGCGCTCGTCTCGGCGATCGCAGAGGCGGTCGGGGCGCCGACGCCGGTGGTCGTCGATCCGTCGCTCGTCGAGTCGCCGAACGAGACCGAATTCGATCACCGGATCGCGCAGCTGCTCTCCACGCGGGAGCGGGACGTGATGCGCTGGGTCGCGCGCGGCAAGACGAACCAGCAGATCGCGGCGGCTCTATACGTGTCTGAGTCCACCGTGCGCAAGCACCTCCAGAACAGCTACCGCAAGCTCGACGTGACGAGCCGCACGACGGCCCTCGCGCGGCTGAACGGCAGCCTCGCGCCTTGATTAACCTCTGTAGGTTGCGCTCGGCCTCGTCAGCGAGCGGCGCGAAGGCACCCGCCGCTACTACCGGGCTCGGCCGGAGGGGCTCGACGAAGTGCGCGCGTTCCTGGACGGGTTCTGGGACGACAAGCTGCAATGCCTGAAACGGGAGGTCGAACGTGGGTGAGCTGACGAAGGTGCACACCTGGGGCTGGGAAGGCTCCGACGCGCGCGTGCGGCTCCGGCACAGCGGGCTCACCAACAAAGGCGTCGAGGCGGACTCCGAGGGCTGGGATCGCTTCGTGCCCGAGCTCGCGAAGGCGGCCGCCGCGTGAGGTGGCCGAACGAGTCGTCCGAGTACCGCGCCGCGCGCGACGAGCTGCTGCAGGCCGAGGTCGCGCTGCGCCGCCAGGAGGAGGCGGTCGCCGAGCTGCGTCGTGCGCTGCCGCTCGGAGGGAAACTCGAGCAGGACTACGAGCTCGATGCGCCGTCAGGGCCCGTGCGCTTCTCCGAGCTGTTCGCAGGCGACAAGGACACGCTGTACCTCTACAGCTTCATGTTCATCCCGGGCGAGCGGGGACTGCCGCTC
>JAICTB010000130.1 GCA_025936595.1 Thermoleophilia bacterium
CTGCTCCACCGTGCTTACGCCTGAGAGGACGATGAGTGGTTAGCGAGCGCCGACGGAGAAGACGCAGGCCCGCGCGTCGCCCGGGAGCGGGGAGGCGCCGATCTTGTTCACGACCAGCTTCAGCTCACCGTCCTCGAACTCGTGGCCGACATGCGGCGGGTCGCCTTCGAGCTCGCGCAGCGTGTAGCCCGTGGGCGACCAGACGAAAAGCAGGTACGACACGGCGGCCAGGTTAGCGGCGGGTTGCGTAGGGCGGCAGCGTGACGACGATCTTGGTTCCCGCGTCGCCGACCTCGACCGTGATCGTCCCGTGCAGCTGCTTGACGCGCTCCTCGATCGCCTCGAACGAGCGCCGGCGGCGCTCCGGCTCGGCGTCGTCGGCGACCGTCGTCACGAAGCCTCCGTCGCCCCGCTCCTCCATCCGCACCGAGACGGTCGTCGGCGGGCCGCGGCGCAGCGCCTGGTCGATCAGCTCCCGCACGATCGTGTAGATCGCGACCTGCGCCGTCTCGCCGAGCCGGTCGGCCTGGTCGATGTCGAGGTCGACACGGATGCGGTTCAGCGTCCCGATCTGCTCGCCGAGCGCGCGTAGGGCAGGCCCGAACCCCTGATCGCGCAGGACCACCGGCTCGAGCGCGAAGGAGAGGTCGCGCAGCTCGCGGATCGTGGCGCGCTGGCGGTCGAGCGCCGTGGTCAGGACCGACGCTGCGTCGTCGAGCTTCCCCGTCCGCACCGAGTGGATCGCCGCGTCGAGCATCAGCGCGATCCCGGCGAGGTTCTGAACGGGGCCGTCGTGCAGGAAGAGGGCGATCCGGCGGCGCTCGTCCTGCTCGGCCGCGATCAGCCGGTCGAGCCCGTCGTCCTTCAATCAATGATCGCTTCGCGGAGGGCGATGGCGACGGCGTGGGTGCGGGTATCCGCCTCGAGCTTCGTGAGGATGTGGCGCACGTGGCTCTTCACCGTCTCCTGCGAGATGAAGAGCCTTCCCGCGACGTCGGCGTTCGACATGCCGTCGGCGAGGAGCTGGAGGATCTCCCGCTCGCGCGTCGTCAGCATGTCCGTCTGGTCCTTGCCGGCGAGGAACGCCGGCATGAGCGCCGGGTCGACGTAGCCGTCGCCGCCCGCGACCTTCTCGATCGCGCGCACGAGCGTCTGGTGCGGCGCCTCCTTGAGGATGTAGCCCTTCGCGCCCGACTCGAGGCCGCGGCTCAGGAGCGAGCGCTCGGAGTACGCCGTGAAGATGAGCACCTTCGACTCGGGCACTCGCTCGGTGAGGATCTTCGTCGCCTCGAGCCCGTCCATGCCCGGCATCCGCACGTCCATGATCACGACGTCGGGCTTGCGCCGCTCGACGAGCTCGACCGCCGATGCGCCGTCTGCCGCCTCGCCGACGACGCGGATGTGGGGCGCGCGCGAGAGCGAGAGACGGAGGCCTTCGCGGACGACCTCGTGGTCGTCGACGATCAGCGTGGTGATCTCGTCTGCCATCCGCCTGGCGATTCTATGCTGAAAGAAGTGAAAGTTGTTCGTCGCGCCGCGGCGGGCGGAGCGGCTCGGGTCGCCGGTCGCCGATTCCATGGGCGCGGGCGAGGCGCCGCACCTCGTCCCGGGCGGGTTGCGCATCGCTCTTCGCGAGGTACGCGCGACCGTCGTAGAGGCGCTCGTAGTCGGGGAGCACCTCGGGCCAGTCGCGTGCGAGACAGGCCAGGAAGTGCTCGCGCGTGCCCGGCCGCAGGTAGAGGAGGTTCGCCCAGACGCCGCACGCGCCGGCCTCACGCGCCGCTTCGACAACCCGCTCGAGCTGACTCGGATGGTCGGACAGGCCGGGGAGGAGCGGTGCCATCCCGACCGACGCACGCACGCCCGCGTCGACGAGCAGCTTCAGCGCGCGCAGGCGCTGGCGTGGCGGCGCGGTGCCCGGCTCGGTCGTCCGCCACACGTCGTCATCGACAGTCGGCACCGAGAACGTGACGGAGACCGGCGCGCAACGCGATGCCTCGACGAGCACGTCGATGTCACGGACGATCAGCGGCCCTCGGGTGATGATCGAGAACGGGGTCGCCGCATCGCGCAGCACCTCGAGGCAGGCCCGCGTCAGCCGGTAGTGCCCCTCCGCCGGCTGGTACGGGTCGGTTGCCGCGCCGATCACGACGCCCTCGTTGCGCCAGCTCGGCCGCGCGAGCTCACGCCGCAGCACCTCGGCGACGTTCACCTTGACGCGGATCGACGTGCCGTAGCGGTCGTCGGAGGGGCGGTCGGCGCGGCGCTCGAACGCCCGCACGTAGCAGAAGGTGCAGCGGTGGACACAGCCCATGTAGGGATTGAGCGACCACTCGAAGGGCATCCCCTTGACGCGGTTCAGCGCGGCCTTGCACGGCTCTTCCCGGTACTCCACCCGCATGCCGAGATCATAGAACACACGTTCGTAAGGCCGGAGGCGCGGTTATACTCCGCCCACTGATTTCCTTGGACGACGATCTGCCGCCCAGTACCCGCGCGCCCCTGGGGCGCAGGTGACGTTTCTCCTCGAGCTGCTGGCCCTCGCCGGGCTGGTCTTGCTGAACGCGTTCTTCGTCGGCGCCGAATACGGCCTCGTCACCTCGCGCCGGACGCGGATCATGGAGCTCGAGCACGAGGGCAACCGGCGGGCGCGGCTCGTCCTGCGTATCACCGGCGACCCGCCGCGATTCATCGCGGCGATGCAGCTCGGCGTCACGATCGCCTCCCTCGCGATCGGCGCGCTCGGCGAGCAGGTGCTGTCCAGCCGCTTCGACTCCGTGATGGCGTCGTTCCTCGCGGTGATCCTCGCGCTGCTGATCGTCACCTACCTGCACGTGGTGATCGGCGAGCTCGTGCCGAAAGGGATCGCGCTAGGTCACCCGGAGCGGACGGCACTCGCGCTCTCGACGCCGGTGCGCTTCTTCTTCGTCGTCTTCCGGCCGCTGATCTGGCTGCTGCAGGAATCGACGACCCTCATTCTGCGCGCGCTCGGGCTCCAGCCGCCCGGGGCAGAGCACGAGGCGCACTCCGAGGCAGAGCTCCGCATGCTGCTCTCGTCGTCGGCCGAGCAGGGCGAGATCGAGCACGAGGAACAGGAGATGCTCTACAAGGTCTTCGACTTCGCCGACAAGGAAGTCGCCGACGTGATGGTGCCGCGGCCCGAGGTGGTCGCGATCTCGATCGCGCTGCCGGCCGAGGAGGCGCTCAAGGCGGTGCTCGAGTCCCCGTACACGCGGTATCCGATCTACCGCGAGTCGCTCGACGAAATCGTCGGGGTCCAGCACATCCGCGACCTGATCGAGGCGATGCACGATCGCGGCATTGTCTCCGTCGACCTCGAGAACCTCGTCCGGCCCGCCTACATGGTCCCGGAGACGAAAGACCTCGGTGCGCTCCTCACCGAGTTCCGGCGCACGAACCAGCACCTGGCGGTCGTGATCGACGAGTACGGCTCGATGGAGGGGATCGTCACGCTCGAGGACCTGCTCGAGGAGATCGTCGGCGAGATCGAGGACGAGTTCGACCTTCCCGACGAGACGGTCGAGCGCGTCGACGACGACACGCTGCGCATCGACGGCACGTTCCCGATCGACGATTTCAACGAGCGCTTCAAGTGCTCGCTCCCGCAGGACGACTACCACACGATCGCCGGATTCGTGTTCGGGCAGCTCGGCCGGGCCGCGGGGCCGGGGGACGAGGTGGCCCACGACGGCCTGCGCTTCCACGTCGACTCCGTCGAGGGGCAGCGCATCGACCGGCTGACCGTGACGTTCCAGCCGTGGCACCACCACGAGGACGCCGCCCCCGAGGCGGGCGACGCTCCCGACTAGAATCGGTCTCGTGCTGGACGAGCTTCGGGCAAGAGCAGCGGCCACGGCGCCGGCGCCGGCAGAGCTCGGCGGCTACCTCGCGAAGGTGGGCGACCGCGCGTACACCGTCACCGACGCCGAGGTCGAGGCGCTGAAGGCGGCGGGCATCGACGAGGACGCGATCTTCGAGCAGACGGTCGCCGTCGCGATCGCCGAGGGACTGCGGCGGTTCGACGCCGCGGAGCGTGCGATCGGATGAGGCTGTCCGTGATCGACCACGGCCCGGGCGCGGATGCGCCGGTCGACGTGGTGAAGACGCTCCTCTACCGGCCCGAGCTCTTCGGAGCGCCCTTCTCCGCCGTGCTCGACACGGCGATGCGCGGGCCGTCGGATTGGAGCGCGGGCGAGCGAGAGCTCTTCGCGGGCTTCACGTCGCTGCTCAACCAGTGTCCGTTCTGAACGGATACCCACGGCGCAGTTGCGTCGTACGCGCTCGGTGAGGAGATCTGGGAGGCGGTGGCCGCCGACTGGCGCACGGCGCCGGTGCGCCCCGAGATCGCCGCGACGTTCGTCTTCCTCGAGAAGCTGACCCTTCGCCCCGACGAGCTCGTGCCGGCGGACGCCGACGCCGTGCGCGCCGCCGGGGTGTCGGACGAGGCTCTGCGCACGGCGGCGACCGTGTGCTCGCTCTTCAACATGATCGTCCGGCTCGCGGACTCGTTCGGTTGGCAGGTTCCACCGTGGGAGCGCCTCCAGGAGCGTGCTCCCGCGATGCTCGAGGGCGGCTACGTCCTCGACGCGATCCTCTCCCGCTAGCGCTTCAGCGCGGGATACAACGCGCGGTAGCGCGCGTACGCCTCCTCGTACACAGCCGTCCACGCCGGGTCGGGCTCGATCCGCTCGCGCACCCGGACGCAGCGCGCGACCGCCTCGTGCGCATCCGCGAAGACGCCCGCGCGGACACCGGCGAGGAGCGCCGCGCCGAAGGCGGAGCCCTCGTCCGACTCGGTGTGCTCGAGCGGGAGGTCGAGCACCGACGCGACGATCTTCACCCACAGCTCGCTGCGCGCGCCGCCGCCGGAGACGCGTCCCACCTCGGGGCGGGCGTCCAGCTCGCGCAGCAGCTCGAGCGAGTCACGCAACCCGAACGCCACACCTTCGAGCATCGCCCGCCACAGGGCGCCGCGATCGTGCCGCACCGAGAGCCCCGTGAACGCGCCGCGCGCGTCGGGGTCGGCGTGGGGGGTCCGCTCGCCCGCGAGGTACGGGGCGAAGAGCAGCCCCTCGGAGCCTGGGGGCCACGCTGCGGCTTCGGCGTCGAGGACGCCCAGCTCGGCGCCGAGCACCTGGCGGAGCCAAGCGGCCGAGCCGGCGGCGCTCAGCATGACGCCCATCGCATGCCAGGTGCCGGGAACGGCGTGGCAGAAGACATGTACGCGTGCCTGCGCATCCGGCGCGTAGCCGGGCAGCACCGCGAAGACGACCCCCGACGTGCCGAGTACCACCGACACCGGCCCCGGGGCGTCGATTCCCGCCCCGAGCGCGGCGGCGGCCTGGTCGCCGGCGCCGCCGATCGCCGTCGACTCGTATGCCGGCGGCAGCCATTCCGCAGGCACGTCGAGCGCGTCGCATACCTCCGGCGAGAAGCGGCGGCGCGCCACGTCGAAGAGCAGCGTCCCCGAGGCGTCGGCGGCGTCTATCGCTCGCTCGCCGGTGAGCCGGAAGCGGACGTAGTCCTTCGGCAGCAGGAGGTGCCGGATCGCGGCGTAGGTCTCCGGCTCGTGCGCCCGCAGCCACAGGAGCTTCGGCGCGGTGAACCCGGTGAGCGCGCGATTTCCCGTCAGCTCGATCAGCCGCTCGAGCCCCACCCGGCGCTCGATCTCGGCGCACTCCTCAGCCGTGCGCTGGTCGTTCCAGAGGATCGCCGGGCGCAGGACGCGGTCGTCCTCGCCGAGCACGACGAGCCCGTGCATCTGACCCGCGAAGCCGACCTCCCCCTCCGGCAGCCGGGCGAGGCACGCCTGCGCCGCACGCCACCAGTCCTCCGGGTCCTGCTCCGCCCAGCCCGGCCGCGGCGTCGACAGCGGGTAGTGCTCCTCCGCGGTCGCGAGCACCTCGCCCGTCTCGGAGAGCGCGATCGCCTTGACGCCGGACGTGCCGACGTCCAGACCGATGAGCGTCATTCTCCGAGCGCGGCGTACACGAGCTCGTAGGCGCGCACGGCGTCCTTCTCCTGCTGCGCCGCGCGCAGCGCCGCGTCGTCGATGCGCGCCGCGACGCCGTCCATGAACCGCCACTGGAGCACCGATCGCTTCACGGCCGCGACCGCGTCCTCGGTATACGGGTAGAGGTCGAAGCCGAGCCGCTCGCCGTTTGAGCCGTAGCCGGCGCGCCGCAGCTCGACCGCGAGCTCGATCGTCTCCATGAACGCGGTCGCGCCGACCATGTTGTCGTCGTCAAAGGTGCCCCAGCCGGAGTTCGCGTGCTGGTGGCCGAGCAGGCCCTCCGCCGCGAGCAGCGCCGCGTACTCGGCGAGGTTCTCGCCGTTCATGATCAGGTGCTGCCAGTCCATGTTGACCTTCACGTTGTCGA
>JAICTB010000281.1 GCA_025936595.1 Thermoleophilia bacterium
CTTGATCTGCGTGTACTCCTCCATCGAGTACGCCGACATGTCCTTGCCGTAGCCGGACGACTTGAACCCGCCGTGCGGCATCTCCGAGGTGATCGGGACGAGGTGGTCGTTGATCCACACGGTCCCGAACTGCAGCTTGCGCGCGGCGTTCAGCGCACGGCCGATGTCGCGCGTCCACACCGACGCGGCGAGCCCGTAGCGGACGCCGTTCGCCCACTCGATCGCCTGCGCGTCGTCGGCGAACCGCTGCACGGTCACGACCGGGCCGAACACCTCGTTCTGGACGATCTCGTCGTCCTGCGAGACGCCCGTCAGCACCGTCGGCTGCACGAAGAAGCCGCGCTCGCTGCCTGACGAGCCGCCGGTGAGAACCGTCGCGCCCTTCGCACGCTCGACGAAGCCGAGCACGCGCTCCTGCTGCTCCTGGGAGATCACCGGGCCCATCTCGACGTCCTCGCTCGAGGCCGGGTCGCCGACGTTCAGCGACTCCACCGCGGGGACGAGCGCCTCGAGCAGCGCGTCGTAGATCTTCGGCCCGGCGATCACACGCGAGCCGGCGGTGCAGTCCTGGCCAGAGTTCGAGTAGCCCGCGATCTTGATCCCCTCCGCGACCGCCTCCGGGTCGGCATCGTCGAAGACGACCATCGGCGCCTTGCCGCCGAGCTCCAGGTGGACGCGCTTCAGCGTGTCGGCGGCGTTGCGCGCGATCAGCTTGCCGGTCGAGACATCGCCGGTCAGCGACACGAGGCCGATGTCCGGGTGCTCGACGAGGCGCGCGCCCGTCGGCACGCCGTCGCCCGTGACGACCTGCAGCACGCCCTCCGGGATGACGTCCTTCGCGAGCTCGATGAACCGCAGCAGCGAGAGCGGCGTCTGCTCGGCCGGCTTCAGGATCTGCAGGTTGCCGGCGGCGAGCGCAGGCCCCATCTTCCAGATCGCCATCATCAGCGGGAAGTTCCACGGGCAGATGCCGGCGACGATGCCGATCGGCTCGCGGCGGATCATCGACGTGTAGCCGGTGATGTACTCGCCGGTCGATTTCCCCTCGAGGTTGCGCGCGGCGCCGGCGAAGAAGCGCAGGTTGTCGGCCCCGAACGGCATCTCCTCGCGCGCGAGCGAGATCGGCTTCCCGACGTTGCGCGATTCGATCTGCGCGAGCTCCTCGGCGTTGTCCGTGATCACGTCCGCGAGCTTCAGGAGCAGCTCCGAGCGCTCGCCCGGCGTCGCGTCGAGCCAGTCGGAACGAGCGGCCTTCGCGCGCTCGACCGCCGCGTCGACGTCGTCCGCGCTCATGTTCGGGACGTCGCCGATCGACTCGCCGCTTGCCGGGTTGAGGATCTCCATGGTTGCCATGTTGCTCTCCTATTCGGTACGCAGGATCCCGCTCTCACGCGTCAGGCGCTGCGCGAGGGCGACAGGGACGATGGTCACAGCAAGGACGAGGAAGACGACGACGTTCACCTGCGGCAGCTGCTGCCCCAGGCGGATCTGGCCGAAGATCCAGATCGGCAGCGTGTTCTGCGCGCCGGCGGTGAAGGTGGTGACGATCACCTCGTCGAACGACAGCGCGAATGCGAGCAGTCCGCCCGAGACGAGCGCGGTCGAGATGGTGGGGAAGGTGACGTAGCGGAACGTCTGGAAGCCGTCCGCGCCGAGGTCCATCGACGCCTCCGTCAGCGAGCCGGGCACGCGCCGCAGGCGCGCGATCACGTTGTTGTAGACGACGACCACGCAGAACGTCGCGTGTCCGATCACGATCGTCCAGAGGCCGAAGTTGAACTTCCAGAAGACGAAGTAGGAGTTCAGCGCCATGCCGGTGATGATTCCGGGCAGCGCGATCGGCAGCACGAGCAGGAACGAGATCGACTCGCGGCCGAAGAAGCGGAAGCGGTGCACTCCGAACGAGGCCGCCGATCCGAGGACGAGCGCGACGAGCGTCGCGAGCGCCGCGGCCTTCA
>JAICTB010000270.1 GCA_025936595.1 Thermoleophilia bacterium
AAGGCCGTCTTCTCCTCCACGGCTGCTCCGCCGTCGCCGCCGGGCGCGCCGGCTGCCGCGACCGCGACCGGAGCGGCGGCGGTGATCCCCCACTCCTCCTCGATCTTGTTCTTCAGCTCAACCAGCTCGAGGACGGTCATCGTCCCGAGCTGCTCGAACACCTTCTCAACTGCTGCCATCGTCGTTTTCCTCCTCACGCGGAGCAGCTTCAGGCTGCTCGGCTGGTTCAGGTTCCTGGGACTGCAGCTGCTCGATGCGGGCATCGATCAGGCCGTACAGGTTCTGCAGCGGGGCGTTCACGAGCGCGGCGATGGCGGTGAGCGGGGCGACGATCGCCCCGAGCACCTGGCCGCGCAGGATCTCGAGCGGCGGGAGCTTCGAGAGCTCCACGATCTCGGGACCGGAGACGGCGCGGCCCTGCATGACCCCGCCGCGGATCTCGAGCACCTTCGTCTCGCGGGCCGAGTCGGCCAGGGCCTTCGCGACGGCGACCGCGTCGCCGTCTGCCTCGATGAACGCGATCGCCGACGGGCCTTCCAGCAACGCAAGCAGCGCGTCCGCGCCCGCGGCCTCGGCCGCCCGGCGGGTGAGGGTGTTCTTGACGACCGAGAGCTTCGCCCCGTTCTCGATCAGCTTCCCCCTCAGGGCGTCGATCTGGGGCATCGTCAGGCCGCGGTAGTCGGCGACGATCAGGGTGTCGGCCGTCCGGAGCTTCTCCGTCAGCTCGGCGACGACTCTCTCTTTGTCCTCTTTCTGCACGTACACCTCCCTTGCGAAATCGGCCCGCCTTGCGGCGAGCCGATGTTGCTAGAGGCGTGCTCCAACAGATCCGGTCTCGCCTCGGATGGGCTTCTGCTCGTTAGCGAGCTGCCATCTGTCTCTGGCGACGGGCGCTTGTCGGAAAACTAGGCCGTCGCGGCCACCTCACTAGCCGAAGGACTCTCGCCAGAGAGCTCTTCGGCTATGTCCCTCGTCCGCGTCGGGTCGACGTGGATGCCCGGGCCCATCGTGGAGGTGAGCGTGATCTTCTTGATGTACCGGCCCTTCGACGCGGACGGCTTCGCGCGAACGATCTCCTCGATGAGCGCGGCGTAGTTCTCGACGAGCGCGCGCTCCTCGAAGGATTTCTTGCCGATCGGGATGTGCACGTTCGCTCCGCGGTCCGTGCGGTACTCGAGCTTGCCCGCCTTCGCGTCCCGGACAGCCTTCGCCACGTCGAACGTGACGGTGCCCGTCTTCGGGTTCGGCATCAGGCCGCGGGGGCCGAGCACGCGGCCGAGGCGGCCGACGTTGCCCATCTGGTCGGGTGTCGCGATCGCGACATCGAACTCGGTGAAGCCTTCCTCGATCTTCTTTGCGAGGTCAGCGGAGCCGACGATGTCCGCACCTGCCTCCTCCGCCTCGCGCGCCTTGTCGCCCTCGGCGAAGACGGCGATCCGCTGCTCGCGGCCGGTGCCGTGCGGCAGCATCATCGTGCCGCGCAGCTGCTCGTCCGCATGGCGCACGTTCAGGCCGAGGTTCAGGTGCACCTCGACCGTCTCGTCGAACTTCGCCGCCGGGGCCCCCTTGAGCAGGCGGACCGCCTCGACAGGCGTGTAGAGCTGCTCGCGGTCGACCGCGCCGCGCGACTCCCGGTACCGCTTCCCGTGGCTCGCCATCAGGCATCCACCTCTACGCCCATGCTTCTTGCGGTGCCGGCGATCACGAGCATCGCCTGGTCGAGGTCGCGGGCGTTCAGGTCGGGCATCTTCGTCTCCGCGATCGAGCGGACCTGTTCTTTCGTCAGCCGGCCGACCTTGGTGCGATTCGGCTCGGCCGAGCCCTTCTCGAGCCGCAGCGCCTCCTTGATCAGGACGGCCGCCGGCGGCGTCTTCGTGATGAAGTCGAAGCTCCGGTCCTCGTAGACCGTGATCTCGACGGGTGTGATGCGGCCGTTCTCCTGCGCGGTCTGCGCGTTGAAGGCCTTGCAGAACTCCATGATGTTGACGCCGTGCTGGCCGAGCGCAGGGCCGACCGGCGGGGCGGGATTCGCCTGCCCGCCCGGGATCTGCAACTTGATGACTGTGAGAACTTTCTTCGCCATGTGCCCTTCCTAATCGAGCTTCTTGACCTGGTCGAAGCCGAGCTCGACCGGAACCTGGCGCTCGAAGATGTCGACGAGCACCTTGAGCTTCTGCTGATCGGCATTCACGTCCACGATCTCGCCGTCGAAGTCCGAGAGCGGGCCGCTCGTCACCTTGACCGACTCGCCGAGCGAGTACTCGATCGTGGCGCGCGCGCGCTCCCCGCCGGCGGTGGCCGTCTTCAGAATGCGGTCGACCTCGGGCTGCGAGAGCGGCACCGGCTTGGAGCCTGCGCCGACGAATCCCGTCACGCCCGGCGTGTTCTTCACGACCGTCCAGGCGTCGTCGTTCAGGTCCATGTTCACGAGCACGTAGCCGGGAAGC
>JAICTB010000211.1 GCA_025936595.1 Thermoleophilia bacterium
ACAGCAGGCGCTGGATCATGCCGCCCACCGTTGTGCGTCCGCGCGCTTCAGCTCCAGCCCGTTCCCGGGGCGCGAGCGATCGGGCACGAGCGCGCCGTTCACCGGCTCGAGCACGCCGTCGAAGAGCATCGACTCGATGCGCACGTGGTCGTGGAAGTATTCGAGATGACGCAGCCGGTCGACGCCGCAGAGGGCGTGCGCGGAGAGCTGAGGGGCACAGTGCCCCGACACGTCGAGCCCGTGCGCGGCGGCGAGCCCGTTGACGCGCAGCAGCCCGGTGATCCCGCCGCAGCGCGTGACGTCGGCCTGCAGGCAGTCGACGCAGCCGATCAGGTTGCGGAAGTCTGCGAGCACGTAGGCGTATTCGCCGGCCGCGACGTCGAGTGCCGCGTGCTCGCGCACGAGCCGCAGCCCGTCGAAGTCCGCCGACGAGACCGGCTCTTCGAACCAGCGGACGTCCCATTCCTCGACGTACCGCCGGGCCCAGCGGAGCGCCTCCTTCGCGCCGAAGGCCCCGTTCGCGTCGACGTAGAGCTCGGTGTGGGCGCCGATCGCGTCGCGTGCCGCCGTCAGGCGGTGCGGATCGTCCTCGCGGTCGCGGCCGAGCTTCATCTTCACGCGCGGGATGCCCGCCGCGGCCCAGCCGCCGAGCTGCTCGCGGAGCCGCTCCTCGCTGTAGGAGCAGAAGCCGCCGCTGCCGTAGACCGGCACGCGGTCGTGGGAGGCGGGGAGGAGGGAGACGAGCGGGACGTCGAGCAGGCGCGCTCGCAGGTCCCAGAGCGCGAGGTCGACGGCGGAGAGTGCGCAGAACCCGATCCCCGGCCGCCCGGCGTTCCGCAGCCGCGCTCCCATGTCGAGCCACACCGCGGCAAGGTCGTCCAGCGAGCGACCGCGGACGACGTCGGCGAGCAGGCCTTCGACGACGGTGCCGGCCGCCTCGGGCCCGTAGGTCCAGCCGAGTCCGTGCGTCGTGCCCGCACGCGCTTCGACGATCACGATCGTGGTCGAGTCCCACTCGTTCGTCCCGTCCGATTCCGGTGCGTCGGTCGGGATCGTGAAGCACGAAACCGAGAGCGAGTCGACGTTCACCGGCCCGGCAGGAACTCTAGCGCCTTCTGCTTGAAGGACTCGGTGATGATCCGCCGCGAGGAGGGGTCGTGGCCCTTCAGCGCGGTCATGAAGTGCTTCGCCTGCTCGAGCGTGATGTGCGGCGGGAGCGGCGGCACCTCGGGGTCGGTGACCGCGTCGATGACGAACGGCCGGTCGGCCGCAAACGCCTCGTCCCACGCCGCCTCGATCCGGTCGGGCGCCTCGACACGGACGCCGTCGAGCCCGATCAGCTTGGCGTAGTCGGCGTAGTGCACGTCAGGGATGCGCTGCGTCATCGGGTTCTTCGGGTCGCCTTCCATCGCGCGCTGCTCCCAGGTGACCTGGTTCAGGTCCTGGTTGTTGAGCACGAGGACGACCAGGCGCGGGTCGGCCCATTGCTTGTAGTACTTCGCGGCGGTGATCAACTCCGCCATGCCGTTCATCTGCATCGCACCGTCACCGACGAGCGCAACCGCGGGACGGTTCGGATGCGCGAACTTCGCGGCGATCGCATACGGCACGCCGGGGCCCATCGTCGCGAGCGTTCCCGAGAGCGACGCCATGTGCGAGGGCTTCAGCTTGAGGTCGCGCGCGAACCAGTTCGCCGCCGAGCCCGAGTCGGAGGAGATGATGGCGTCATCCGGGAGGTACTTGTTCAGCTCCCAGAAGAGGCGCTGCGGGTTGATGGGGTCCGCGTCCTGTAACGCGCGGTCCTCCATCAGCTGCCACCAGTGGCGGATCTCGGACTCGATTTGCTCGCGCCAGCCCCGATCCGTCTTCGACTGCACGAGCGGGATGAGCTCCTCGAGCGTCGACTTCGCGTCGCCGATCAGGCCGAGCTCCATCGGGAAGCGGATGTTCAGCATCCGGCCGTCGAGGTCGATCTGCACGCCGCGCGCCTTGCCGGGCTCGGGCAGAAACTCCGAGTACGGGAACGACGAGCCGACGACGAGCAGGGTGTCGCACTCGTTCATGAGCGTCCAGCTCGGCTTCGTGCCGAGGAGGCCGAGCGAGCCGGTGCAGTAGGGGAGCGTGTCGTCGAGGACGGTTCGCCCGAGCAGCGCCTTCGCGACGCCCGCACCGAGCTTCTCGGCGAGTTGCATCACCTCGTCGGTCGCGCCGAGCGCCCCGCGGCCGACCAGCATCGCCACCTTCTCGCCTGCGTTGAGGATCTCTGCCGCCCGGCGCAGGTCGCTCTCCTGCGGGACGACGCGCGGCGCCGACCAGCCGGGCGAGGAATGGATCGAGCCGTGCTTGCGCGGCGGCTCCGTCACCGCCGGTTCCTCGGCCAGGTCGTTCGGAACGATCACGCAGGTGACGGTGCGCTGGTCGAGCGCGATCCGGTGGCCGCGGTCGATCAGATGCCGGATCTGCGCGGGGTCCATCGCGACCTCGCAGAACTCGTGCGCGACGTCCTTGAAGAGCGACGTCAGCTGAACCTCCTGCTGATAGCTCCCGCCGAGCGCCATGCGCGCCTGCTGGCCGACGATCGCCAGCACCGGTGCGTGGTCGAGCTTCGCGTCGTAGAGGCCGTTCAGCAGGTGGATCGCACCCGGGCCGGAAGTCGCGAGGCACACGCCCACTTCGCCCGTCCACTTCGCGTGTGCGCATGCCATGAACGCCGCCATCTCCTCGTGGCGAACCTGCACGAAATCGATCTTGTCCTTGTGGCGCTCGAGCGCGCCGATGATCGCGTTGATGCCGTCGCCGGGGTAGCCGTAGATGCGGCGCACGCCGTTCTGGTGCAGCCGGTCGAGGAGGAAGTCAGCGGTTGTCTCGCCCATCACTCACCTTTCCGATCGTCGTCCTGCGGCGCACCGCCGGGGCCGCTCATCGTGACGCCGCCCGATTCGACGATGTCCGTCGGCTCTGCCGTGCGATACGCAGGATCCTGGAGCCCGCCGCGGGGATCTCCCGCCCGCGCGAGTGCGTCCGGGTCGCCCTGCTGCTTGTCCGCGCGATGCTTCTCCTTTCGCTTCCAGCGTCCGAACATGAGCGAGGGTTACCCGCGAATCCCTTCCGCTACACTGGCGCGCGTTCTACGCGGCCCATTCGTCTAGTGGCCTAGGACACCGCCCTCTCACGGCGGCGGCACGGGTTCGAATCCCGTATGGGCCTTCAAGGCGCGCCTGACACCACGGAAACAGCTTCGTTACGTGGGGTCAGGCGTCCCGTTGAGGTCGCGAAAGTCCGCGGCGTGCACACCCCGGTGCACACCTCGCCGACCCCGGTGCACACCTCGCCGAACGAACGTGGGTCTGGTCAACACGCACGAGCTCGAAGCACGCGTCGCGCAACTCGTGGTCGAGAACGGAACCCCCCTCGGGGTGATGACGCTCGCCCAAAGGGAGCGTGACGCACTCAGGTATGTCGCGACGAGCCGCGGGGCGCTACGTCAGTGTGAGAACGCCCATGCCACCATTCGTGGCAACTCATCTTTCCAGAATGGGTCGCCGTGTGATCCGAGCCGCTCGGCCATGACAACGTCCGCGCCCCCATTTCGAAGAGCGTCCGCCCACCGCCTGGCGTTCTCGAGGAAGAACGGTTCTTGCAAGCCTGCGACGAGGTATGCGCGCGGAAGGGGCTCGGGCATCACGCGCGGTCGGTAGCCGCCACCCGGCGAGGCGCAGAAGACCGTCCCATAGATGTCGGAATAGCGAAGCCCGATGGCGAGGGCGAGCTCCGCACTCGCGGATACACCGAACAATGCAGTCCGTTCGGCAGGTAAGGAAACCTCGAACCGCGATTCTGCCCATCGGCGCACGTCCTCGACAAAGAACCTCTCGTGTGCCGCAAACCGTTCGGGGTCAAAAGCGAAGGACGACGTACTCTCGCCTGGCACGTACTCGTGGATGCGCAGTGTCTCATCGCGAAGGCGGTGAGCACCGACGATCATCGTCGGCGGAAGGTCGGCCGGCTCGAGCACACTTCCCCACGGCGCGATCACCTGTCCGTCACCGGCGAAAACGATGGCCTCGGGCGGATCCGGCGGGACATACGCCGTGACCTGGCGGCCGCCGTCATAGTCAAGCGTCTCGGTTACGAACTGGCCCGCTATCGGCTCCACCAGCGCAGACCTCTCATGAACAGG
>JAICTB010000131.1 GCA_025936595.1 Thermoleophilia bacterium
CGGTTGACGGTCGTTCCGGGCACGGTCTCCGGCAGGCCCGCGAGGAGCGCGACCCGGCGGCCGAGGTTCATGCCCTGCTTCGCCTCCGGGAAGCCGCAGCCGACGATCACGTCGACGATCTCCTCCCGCGGCAGCTCCGGCACCTTGTCGAGCGCGGCCTGGATCGCGAACGCGGCCAGGTCGTCGGGGCGCGCGTCGACGAGCGACCCCTTCGCGGCACGGCCGATCGGCGTGCGGGCGGATGAGACGATGACGGCTTCCGGCATGCACCAATATTGACTGACGGGTCAAATGCAGCTTGACTGACCGGCGCGTGGGGGTTCTGCTCACACTGTCCGACGTCGACGCGCGCTACGGCCAGGTGCAGGCGCTTCGTGGTGTGGGGCTGACCGTCGAGGAGGGTGAGATCGTGGCGATCCTCGGCGCGAACGGCGCCGGGAAGACGACCACCCTCCGCGCGATCTCGGGCACCGTTCGCCGGCGCGGGACGATCGAGCTCGCCGGCAAGTCGGTGGCACGCAAGGGGCCGGAGGCGACCGCTCGCCTCGGGGTCGCGCACGTCCCGGAAGGGCGCGGCACGTTCTCCGAGCTCACCGTCTGGGAGAACCTGCGGCTCGGCGCCTACGTGCGCCGCGGCTCGCTCCGCGAGGACTTTCGCCGCGTGGCCGAGTACTTCCCGTGGCTCGAGGCGCGCCGGTCGCAGCAGGCGGGCACGCTCTCCGGCGGTGAGCAGCAGATGCTCGCACTCGCGCGCGCCGTGATGCAGCGGCCACGACTGCTCCTCCTCGACGAGCCGTCGCTCGGTCTCGCGCCGCTCGTCGTGGCCGAGATCTTCCGCATCATCCGCGAGCTGAACGACCGCGAAGGAACCGCAGTGCTGCTCGTCGAGCAGAACGCGCGCACGTCACTCATGACCGCGTCGCGCGCCTACGTCCTCGAGGTCGGCCGCGTCGCCTTCGAGGGCACGAGCGACGAGCTCGCCTCGCAGGACGCGATCCGCCGGAGCTACCTGGGATACTGATGACGGCGGTGGTGGCGGCACTCGAACGGCGTCTCTGGTTTCGGCCGTCCACGTCGTGGATCGTTCCCGCGGCACTCGTTGGCGTCGCCGTCTTCCTCGTCGTCGGCTCATTGCGCAGCTCGCTGTTCGCGCAGCAGACGATCTCCGGTCTTGCGAACGGCGGCATCTACGCGAGCCTTGCCGTCGCGCTCGTCCTGATCTACCGCGCGACCGAGGTGATCAACTTCGCGCAGGGCGCGCTCGCGACGTTCACCACGTACGTCGCGTGGCAGCTGATGGCCTGGGGGCTGTCGTACTGGCCGGCGTTCGCGTGCACGCTCGGCATCGCGTTCGCCGGCGGCTTCCTCGTCGAGCTCGTCGCGATCCGCCCGGTCGAGCGCCGCGGATCCCAGATCACAGCGGTGATCGCCGCAATCGGCCTGCTGATCCTCGTCGAGGGATCGGTCGGCTGGATCTGGGGCAACCAGGTGAAGTTCATGCCTGCGCCGTTCCCGTCGCACATCTACAACGTCGGCGGCGTCGCCTTCTCGCGGCAGGACCTGAGCACGATCGGGATCTCGATCGCCGCGGTGCTCGTGCTGTGGCTCTTCTTCCGGTTCACGAAGGTCGGCCTCGCGATGCGCGCGGCCGCGGTCCGGCCGCAGGCAGCGCGGCTCGTCGGCGTCCGGGTCAGCTGGATGCTCTCGCTCGGCTGGGGGCTCGCGGCCGTGCTCGGCGCGGTCGCGGGGATGATGGCCGCCGCCAGCCCTAGCGTCCTCCTCCAGCCCTCGATGATGGACGGGATCCTGATCTACGCCTTCGCTGCGGCAGTGGTCGGCGGGCTCGAGAGCGCGGCCGGGGCCGTGATCGGCGCGCTCCTGATCGGCGTCCTCCTCAACCTGCTCGGGAGCTACGTGAGCTGGGTCACACCGCAGCTCCTTCTGCCCGTCGCCTTCGTCGTGATGTTGATCGTCCTCCTCGTGAAACCGTCCGGCCTCTTCGGGCGTACGAGAGTGCGGAGGGTATGAGACTTCGCCGCGCCACGGCCGCGAGCGTCGCGGTCACCGTCGTCGTCGCGGCCGTTATCGCGCTCCTGCCGCTGACGCTCTCGAACTACCACCGCGCGACGGGTGCGAGCGTCGCCGTGTTCTTCGTTGCGATCCTGGCACTGAACATCGTCACCGGATACACCGGCCAGATCTCGATCGGCCACGGCGCGTTCATGGCGGTCGGCGGGTATACCACCGCCATCCTCACGCACGACCACGGCTGGAGTGACCTGCCGACGCTGCCGGCCGCCGCGATCGTCGGGTTCGTCGCGGGGGTGATCGTCGGGCTGCCCGCGCTCCGCTTCCACGGCGTGTACCTCGCGCTCACGACCTTCGCCGTCGCGCTCGCCGTGCCGCAGCTCGCGAAGAACTACCCGAACTTCACCGGCGGGACGGAGGGTCTCGCCCTCCCGACGCACAGCGGGCTCTGGCTCTACGAGGTCGGGTGGGCCGTCGCGGGGGTGATGTTCGTGATCGCCTGGTTCCTGCTCCGCGGGCGGACCGGCCGCGCGTTCCGGGCGGTGCGGGACAGCGAGGTCGCAGCCGCCTCGTCCGGCGTCACCCTCGCCGTGTACAAGACGGTCGCCTTCGGCATCTCGGCCGCGATGGCCGGGGTCGCAGGCTCCGTGTACGTGCTCGTGAACAACTTCGTCAACCCGGACGTCTTCGGGCTGACGTTGTCGCTGTACATCCTGATCGGCGCGGTGGTGGGCGGCCTCGGATCCCTCTGGGGGGTTCTCGTCGGGGCCGCGTTCATCCAGCTCCTGCCGATCGCCCTAACCACCAGTCACATCAGCTCGTCTCAATCGGTGCCGGTGATCTTCGGAGCCGTCGTCATCGGGGTCATGGCGCTCCTCCCGCTCGGTGCCGCAAATCTCCTGCGTGTGGCCTTGCATTTCGGATCCCAAAGCCGTCAAAGTTCCGACATCCACCTAGGCACGGAGGGAAGATGACCAGAAGGATGAAGGGAGCGCTGGTCCTCGCAGTGCTCGCCATCGTCGTGGCGGCCGGCTCGGCGTTTGCCGCGAGCACGGCCACGCCCGGCGTCACGAAGTCGACGATCAAGATCGGTGGCACGTTCCCGCTCACCGGGCCCGCCGCGCTCTACAGCGTGATTCCGAAGGCGGAGAACGCGTACTTCCAGTACGTGAACGCCCGCGGCGGCGTCAACGGCCGCAAGATCAACTTCAAGGTCTACGACGACGGCTACAACCCGGCGAACACGGTCCCGCTCGCGAAGAAGCTCGTCGAGCAGGACAAGGTGTTCGCCGTGTACGGCAGCCTCGGCACCGCTCCCACCCTCGCCACGCGCGACTATCTGAACAAGGCGAAGGTGCCGCAGGTGCTCGTCGCGACCGGCGACTCCTACTGGGGCGCGCAGTACAAGCGCTACCCGTGGACGATCGGCTTCCAGCCGGACTATCCCGGCGAGTCGCGCGTCTACGGGGAATTCATCAAGAGCAAGGTCCCGCAGGCGAAGATCGGCGTCCTCATGCAGGACGACGCCTACGGCCAGAACTACTACAACGGCCTCGTCCAGGGCCTCGGCGCTGCGAAGTCGAAGATCGTCGACGTCGAGAAGTACGACGCGACGCAGACCGACGTCAGCCAGCAGGTCGTGAAGCTGAAGGCAGCGGGCGCGAACGTCTTCGCGCTGTTCGCGCTCCCGACGCAGACGATCACGGCGCTCGTCGTCGCCACGAAGGTGGGCTGGCACCCGGTGACGTTCATCAACAACGTCTCGTCCTCACCGACGTTCATGGCGATCGCGCAGAAGAGCGGGGCGGACGTTACGAACGACATCACCGCGACGTACGTCAACGACGTGTGGAACAACCCGGACACGGCGTCGGCGAAGCTCTACAAGACGATCCTTGCCAAGTACGACAAGGGCGCGGATCCGCTCGACGCGAACAACGTCTACGGCGTCGCGAGCGCGTGGACGTTCGTCAAGGCTCTCTCGATGGCGGGCAAGAACCCGACCCGGGCGAGCCTGATGAACGCGTTCACCCATCTCAACGCGAAGAACCCGTTCCTCTACCCGGGCGTCTCTCTCGCGACGACGCCGACCGAGCGGTTCCCGATCGACCAGCAAATCCTCGAGCAGTACAAGAGCGGCGGCTGGCACCCGTTCGGCCGCATCTTCTCGAAGGCACGCTGAGCAGGTCCCGGGCGGCGGCGGCGCGGCAACGCGCCGCCGCCGTTCCGTCTTCGTCGTCTAGCTTCCTCCGGATGGAGGAGCTCGAGCCCGGCATCCGTCGCGTCACGTTCGCGCTGCCGCTCGGGATCGACCATGTCCACTGCTACTTCCTGCGCTCGTCCAGCGGCGGGTGGATCGTCGTCGACACCGGCCTCGGGACGCGGGACGTGCAGAAGCGCTGGCGCGAGACGATCGACGAGCTCGACGCACCCGTGGAGGCGATCGTCGTCACGCACATGCATCCCGACCACGTCGGCGGTGCGCGCGACGTCGCCGAGCTCACCGGCGCGCCTGTCGCACAGGGTCGCGATGACCATGCGCAGTGCGTGAGCGCGTGGGGCAGCCGTGACGGCGAGCGGTTCGCCGAGTACTGGGCCTCGCACGGCATGCCGGAGGAGACGGTCAGCGGCATCGCCGCCGACTCCGACCGCCTCGTCTCCGCGGTGCACTGGGTCGAGGACCCGGAGCTCCTCGATCCGGGCGACGAGGTCGACGGCTGGCGCGTCGAGGTCCTGCGCGGTCACGCGGACGGTCACATCGTCCTGCTGCGGGACGGCGTGTTGATCGCCGGCGACACGATCCTCAGCGGCATCACACCTGCGATCGGCCTCTATCCGAACTCGCGCCCGGACCCGCTCGGCGACTACCTGGAGTCGCTCGCACGGATCGAGGAGCTCGCACCGCGCGTCGCCTATGCGGGCCACAGGGAGGCGATTCACGATCCGTCAGGGCGCGCGCGCGAGATACGCGCTCATCATGTCGAGCGGCTCGCGCACGCGGAGGCCGCCCTCGACGGGGAGCGACGGAGCGCGTACGACGTCTCGCTCTCGCTCTTCGGGCGAGAGCTCTCGCCGACGCTGCGCCGGTTCGCGACGGCGGAGGCGCTCGCCCACCTGGAGCGGCTCGTCGCGGAGGGCCGCGCGGAGCGCAGCGGCGCGGGGTACCTCAAAGCGGGGATGGGCGCGGCGCCCGGCCGGGGACAGACGCGGTAGCGGCCCGCCCACAGACTGTGGAGGTGACCTCTCCGCGTCTTCTCCTCGCTGCGGGCTCAGTCGCCGCCTCCCTCGCCGGGATCGGGCCCGTGGTCGTGCACGGTGGCACGGCTGTCGCGCCGTTGCGGGTGGGGGCGGACGGGGTGGCCGTTTCGGTCGCCCAGCTCCGGGGCGGTTCCCCGCAGTCGGTCACGGTGAGCGTGCCGGACGGGATCTCGCGCCTCTCGGGGTCGGCATCCAGCAGCCGGGCGCCGGCGGGCCGTGTCCGCCTCGTCGTCACCCGGAGCTCCGACGGGGCAGTGCTCTTCACCGGCTCGCTCGCGACGTTCCGGTCGCTGCCGGTCGCAAGCGGCGCGTCGCTCGTCGTCCGGGTGCAGAAGCCGATCGGCTTCGGCGGCTCGAACGCCGGCACCGTGCTTCGCTGGTCCTAGTCTTCGCGGCCCGGGCCTCGGCACTCACGCCGATACGATTGAGGACGTGGAGCCGCTTCGGATCGGTGTTCTGGCCGTGCAGGGAAACTTTCGCGAGCATGCGCACATGCTGCGCCGGCTCGGCGCGGACCCGGTGGAGATCCGCAAGCCAGAGCAGCTGACCGGGCTCGACGGGCTTGTCATCCCGGGCGGCGAGTCGACGACGTTCATGCGGCTGATGCAGCTCTACGGGCTCGACGACGCGCTGCGCGCGTTCGACCGCCCGGTGTTCGGGACGTGCGCGGGCATGATCGTGCTCGATCGCGACCATCTCGGCCTCGTCGACGTGTCCGTGCGGCGGAACGCGTTCGGCCGGCAGGTCGCATCGTTCGAGACCGACCTCGCGGTCGCGGGAGAAGAGGAGCCGGTGCGCGCCGTCTTCATCCGCGCGCCGTGGGTCGAGGAGGTCGGCCCGGGTGTCGAGGTGCTTGCCGAGGTCGACGGGCGGCCGGTGCTCGCGCGCGAGGGGCGGTTCCTCGTCGCCGCGTTCCATCCGGAGCTGACCGACGACACGCGGCTCCACGAACGGTTCTTGGATCTCGTCAGGGAGGAGCTGTCGGTTGTCCGGGCATAGCAAGTGGTC
>JAICTB010000093.1 GCA_025936595.1 Thermoleophilia bacterium
ACTGGGTTCCTGGAGAAAGTCCTACGCCGTCTTCACGAGGCTCTGCGGCGGCGTGATCACCTTGAAATCGGTCTGCTTGCCGCCCTTGACGCGGTAGATCGTGACCGGGTTCGATGTCGTGTCGCCGTTCTCGTCGATCTGGAAGGTGCCGAGGATGCCGTTCGTCACCTTCGTCTCGAAGAGCTTCGCCGCGACGTCGGCACGGCTCCCGTCCGACCTCTCGATGGCGGTCAGCAGAACCTCGGCGGCCTGCGCGGCATACACCGAGTACGGATCCGGCGCGCCCCCCACCGCGTTCGTGAAGTCGCTGACGAACTGCTTGCCCGTTCCCTTGAGCTGCGAGTTCGGTAGGCCCGCGACCGAGACGGTTGCGCCTTCGGCGGATGCTCCGGCCTCCTGCACGACCGCCGACACCGGCGTGAAACCGTCCGGCGCCATGATCTGGACCTTGGGCGCGGCGGAGTGGATGTCCTTGATCAGCTTGCCGCCGTTCTCGCAAATCAGCCCGCCGAGGAAGACGGCATCCGCGCCGGAGCTCTTGATCTTCGTCGCGAGCGCCTCGTAGCTCGATGCCTTGCCGTCCCAGGCGGTGAAGCCGGCGACTCCGATGCCGAGCTTCTTCGCCGCGTTCCTGAAGTTGCTCGCGACACCGAGCCCGTAGGCCTCCTTGTCGTTCAGGATGAACACCTTCTTCAGGTGGAGCTGCTGCACGAGCATCGCGTCGGCCGCGCCCTGGAAGTCGTCGGCCGCGACGATGCGGATGTAGTTGCGCTTCCCGGACGGGTAGTACTTGTCCGGCTCGCCGGCCGCCGTCCCGGGACCGCCGTGCGTCAGGCCGACATAGGTGTTGGCCGGGCTGACCATCGCGACGGGGCCGCTCGCGGCGCGGTTCAGGATCGGGATCGCGATCTCGGCGGCGCCGGAGTTGAACGTGCCGATCACGCCGATCACGCTGGGATCGTTCGCGAAGGCATTCGCGTTCGCGGACTCCTTCCCGGAGTCCCACTTCCCCGCCTGCGCCGTCGCGTCGTCGCAGCTCTGGTAGGCGACCGTGTACCTCCCGGCCTTCCAGTTGTGCTGCTTGAGAACGAACGCGATCGCCTTCGTCATCTGGATCGTCTGCGTGCGGCCGGATCCCTGCAGCGGCAGGTCGGATGCGATCAGGTACTTCGCCTTGCCGCTCCCGCCGGACTGGACCGCCGAGCACGACGAGGCCGGCAGGGACTTGATGCCGGCCGCGGAGCCGCGTCCGCCGCTCCCCAGCGTCGCCGTGTTGTCCGAGGAGCTCTTGCTGCTCCCGCCGCAACCGGCGGCGATGACGATCAGCGCGAGCAGCGCCGCGCATGAGAATGCCTTGAACATCTCCCCCTCCTGGCGTTTGGTCTCTGCGGCTTGCTTAACCGATCGGCCTCCGATCGAACCTCTCGCCCGGTGCCCGGCTACGATCCGCGCTCGGGCCGAAGTGGCGGAACTGGCAGACGCGCCGGACTCAAAATCCGGTTCCCTCCGGGGAGTGTGGGTTCGATTCCCACCTTCGGCATCGATGGTGCGGAGGGCCGGGGTTCCGACCCTCCACTCCATCGCTCCCCGCTGGCGGTTACTGGTTCGTGCAGATCGCGTAGACCGTGAAGGACTCGTCCGTCACGCCGAAGTTCTCGATCGTCGCGCCCCAGCCCGCCTGCCCCGGCCCCGCCGTCGTGCCGTCCGTCGGGTACGACTCGTTGACAAGCTGGTTGCCGCTCGTCGTCTGAACACCACCGCCGACCACCTTCTTGCCCGACGAGCACGGCACGGTCCCGAAATCGACACCGGTCGGCGTCCCGTACTGGCCCTCGGCGGGGTTCGCGAACGTCGCCGACGGATACTCGAGCACCACCGCTCTCGCGGCGGGGCCTTCGGCGCCGGTCGCGCCGGTCGCACCGGTCGCACCGGTCGCGCCGGTCGCTCCCTTCGGCCCGGCGGGCCTCTGGGGCCCGGCAGGTCCCTGCGGCCCGGCCGGGCCGGCCGCGCCGTCGTGCCCGTTCACGCCGGGACGACCGGCGAGGTTCCAGCTCAGCGGACGCTCGCCCTTCTTGCACGTTCCCGCCGCGCGAACGGCCCTCAGCACACCGTTCGCCTCACTCGCACACGCGTGCACGGTCCCGGCAGCCGTCACCCGCACGGTGCCGTACGCGGTGCCGCTGATCACGCCGGCGGTCGCGAGAAGCCCGACTACGAGCTTCAGGCGCGCCCGCCGGCGGGGGAACTGCTTCATGACCTCTCCTTTCATCGGTTCTGGTTCGTTCACGGATGCGATCCGCCCAGTGCGAGGAGCCGGGGGTTCAGTGCGACGGCGCGGCCGAGCGCGGCATTTCGCGCGGCGCCGCGCGACGCGGACGCCAGGCGGAACCACATCGTCCAGTCGGCCCCGTCACGTGCGACAGCAGCTGCGAGAGCGGCACGGGATCCGCCGGGGTCGAGACTGCGGGCCCGAACGTCCGCCAGCACGAGCCACGGCTCCGGAGACCACGGAAGCAAGGTCCTCGCGCGGAGGGCGTCGACGTCCGCCTGCTGGACGTCGCCGTTCGAGATCTGACGCTCGGCCGCCGTCACGGCGGTGTTCCCGACGAGCGCGACGGCGACCAGCGTCGCGAGGGCCGCCGCGGCAGCCGCTCCAACGAGACGACCGGCTCCGCGCACCGCCAGGTCCCGGGGATGCGGACGCGAGCGAACGAGGATCGATGCGAGTGCGAGTCCCGCAATCGTCACCACGGGCATCTCCCAGTCCCACTCGAAGGCGGCATGGACGAGGAACACGACGTACGACGCGACGCAGGCGGTCAGGAGCGGGTCACGGGTGCGACGACTCGCGACGATCGGCAGCGCGAGCAACACGAGGAGCACGACCAGGCCGACGACGCCGAGCTCGGAGAGCGTCTCGAGGTAGAGGTTGTGCACGTCGTGGACCGAGAGGCCGCTCGTGCGGTAGCGCAGCCACTGCTCGTCGAAGGTTCCTCCGCCGGTGCCGAGCAACGGATGCCGCCGAAATGCGATCCAGGCGGCGCGCCAGTACTGCACGCGATCGCCGAGGTCGGCGAGGCCAAGCACGAGTGCGAGACCGGCGACCACCGCACCGATCCGCGTCGCCCGGACGCCCGCCCGCTGCGACAGCGACAGCGTCGGCGCCCGGAGCGAGAGAGCGGCGGAGACAAGTGCGATTCCCGCGACGCCGACGCCCGTGTCGATCCGGAGCCGATGCACGTCGCCGGCCGGTCGGCTTGTGTCGAGTAGGTGGACCGCGGCGATAGTCGCCACCCCGAGCACGCCGGGGATCGACAGGACGATGGTCTTTGCCGCAGCTCTCGCACGGGCATCCGTCCGTGCGAGCCAGACCACGAGCGCAACCGCCAGCGCGAGGTAGCCGGCGCGGTTCTGCGTGAGGTAGAGCGCGACGAGCAGCACGTTCGCCGAGGCCGCCGCGACCGCCGCGAGGAGGCGCTTGCTCTGCGCTGCAAACGCGTAACACAACGGGAGGGCCATGGTCACGAGAGCACCGAAGGCGTTGGCGTAACCGACGGGACGGAAGAGGAGATAGCCCTGCGTCGCGTCGGGCACCGGGCGCGTCGCGAAGTACGAGCCGAGCCCGTACAGCGCGACGGAGACCAGACCGGCCCAGAGGGCCGTCATGAGCCGGATACCGTCGCTTCGGCGGCAGAGAAGCAGTGCAGCCGCGACCGCGACGTAGCCGAGATCGCGCTCGAGGTCGAGCATCGTGCGCGGGACGCTCAGTGACCACATCGTCGAGAGCGCGGTCCAGCCGGCGACGGCCGCAAGGCCGCCGAGGAGAGCAAGCCCCCCGCGGTCGACCCTGCCGTGCGAGCTCACGGCCAGCGCGACGAACGCTGCCCACAAGCCGAGCAGCGCGGTCCATCCCCAGGCGATCGGCCCGTAACCCCCGTGGAAGTACGCGAGCACGACGATCACGCCGCCGAGCGAGGCGGCGGGGATGAACCGCGCAGCAAGGCGCCCGAGGTTGCGGGTGTCGACCCGGCGTGCCGTCATTCCCACGAGCTCCATTGCCGACCGACGCTAAAACGCGCCGGCCCTCCCCGAAACACGGAAATCCGTGATCTATGGATCTCGCTCGGGGTCTGGTCGAAGGGTGCTGCCTTTAGTAGGCTCGCGGGTCAAATGACGGAGGAGCTCGTCGGGAGGACCCGTGAGCTCGGTGACCTCACCGACTTCGTGCGGACGTCCCGGAAGGAGAGTCGCGCGATCCTGCTCGAGGGGCCGCCCGGAGTCGGCAAGAGCGCCCTCTGGCGTGCCGCGATCGAGCTGGCACGCGAGACCCACGTCGTCCTCCGGGCGCGGCCGGATTCGGCGGAGGCGAAGCTCGCCTACGGAGGGCTGTCCGACCTGTTCGGCGACGTCGCGGAGACGGTGCTGCCCGCGCTCCCCGAGCCGCAGCGGGTCGCCCTCGAGACGACACTCCTCCTGCGGACGTCGGACGCACCGGCCAACCCGAGGCTGCTCGGCGCCGCGACCCTGGGAGCCTTCAGGACGCTCGCCGCCGACCATCCCCTCCTGATCGCGGTCGACGACCTCCAGTGGCTCGATACCTCATCCCTCGCGACCCTTGCGTTCGCGACGAGACGCCTCCGCGACGACGAGCGAACGGGCTTCGTCTTTACACGCAGGTCGGGCGCGGGAGCGTCGATCGGCGTGCCGACCCCGCCGATGGGGCTGACGCGCGTCGAGGTCGCGCCGCTCTCGTTCGATGCGGCCGCCGAGCTCCTCGCACGGCGCTACCCGGGCCGCGTGTCCCGAACGACGGCGCGCCGGATCTGGACCGCTGCGCAGGGAAACCCGCTCTACACGATCGAGCTCGGGGCGGCGGTCGCGGCGCAGGGCGAGCCGTCCGACCCCTCTCAGCCGCTCGCCGTCTCCGGCGACCTCGAAGATCTGCTCTCCCGGCGCCTGGCCGCGCTGCCGGATGCATGCGGCGACGTTCTGCTCGCGGTCGCGCTTCTGAGCGATCCGACACGGCGTCTCATCGTCGAGACATGCGGTGCGACGGCCGGCGCGGGGCTGCAGGCTGCGATCGACGCCGACGTTCTGCACGTCGACCGGGCGCGCGTGCGTTTCAGCCATCCGCTGCTCGCGGCGGTGGTCGCAGCGCAGGCCGGTCGCCCGGAGCGTAACTCGATGCATCGACGCATCGCGGAGGTCGTCGCCGATCGCGAGGAAGCGGCGCTGCATCTCGCGCTTGCGACCGATCGGCCGGATGCGGCGGTCGCCGCCGCGCTCGACGAGGCGACCTCGACGGCGGTCGAGAGAGGCTCGCCTGCGGCCGCTGCGGAGTATGCGGAGCACGCGTTGCGCTTGACGGACCCGCAGGATCGCCCCGCTCTCGCGGAGCGGAGCAGGGCTGCTGGCAGGTTGCGCGTGCTCGCAGGCGATCATGAGCGAGGGGTTGCACTGCTCGAGCAGGCGGTCGCGCTCCTCGACCCGGGCCTCCAGCGAGCGCTCACGTTGTGCCAGCTCGCCGAGGGCGTTTCGCACGACCCCGCCCGCGCGATCCGCGCGCTCGATCAGGCGGTAGACGAAGGCGGCGGCGATCCTTCGATCGCCGCGCGCGGCGGCGCGTTTCGCGCGACGATGGCCGTCCTGACGCTCGCGGATCTCGACGTCGCGGAACGGGAGATGGCCGAAGCGCGCGGAGTTGCGGAAGCGTCCGGCGATCCGGAGTTCATCATGCACACGCTCGGCACCGGCGCCTGGATCGAATTGATTCGCGGGCGCTCGCCGCGACCCCTTGCGACGCGTGCCGAGGCATTCCCGGAGCTACTGGCACGATGGTCTCTGTTCTGGTTGCCCGAGCGCGCCGAGCTCCTCTGGCACATGCGGCGAGGCGAGCACGACGCCGTCCGCGCCCGCTTGCAGGAGCTGAAGGCCCGTGCTTTCGATATCGGCGAGGAGGAGGCGGCGTCGGTCTACGCATTTCATCTCGCCGAACTCGAGACCGCCGCCGGACGGTGGGACGCTGCGTTGGTGCATGCGAACGAGCTCTGGGCGTTCGCCGAATGGACACCGCAGGCGCAACCTGTCGCACTCTCGGCTGTCGCCCGGCTGGCGGCTTGCCGCGGCGAGCTCGACCGCGCACGCGAGCTCGCCGAGCGAGGGATCCACCTCGCCGGGCAACTCGGTTCGCTCCTCTTCGACATCGAGAATCGATCAGTGCTGTCGCTCGCGTCGATCTCCGGCGCGGATGCGGCCGGGGCCGTGGCCGCCGTCGAGCCGGCGTGGCACACCGTCGAGCGAAACGGCGTGCTCAACCCCGGCATGGTCACGATGCTGCCCGACTACATCGAGGCGCTGATCGCGCTCGGCGATCTCGAACGCGTCGAGCAGCCGTTGTCGTGGCTCGAGGCACGCTCGCGGGAGCAGGAGCATCCCTGGGGGCTCAAGCTGGCGGCACGGTGTCGCGGTCTCGAAGCCGCCGCGAAGGGCGACCACGAACGTGCGAGCGAAGCGTTCGCGGATGCGCTCGCGCCTCGCCCAGGCGTCACGCTTCCGTTCGAGGACGCGCGCACGCTGTTGGCCCGCGGGGCTGCCCTGCGTCGCGGGAAGCGTCGTCACGAGGCGCGTCAGTCGCTGACCGATGCCGTCGAGTCCTTCGAGAAGCTCGGCGCGACCCTCTTTGCCGAGCGCGCATCGGTCGAGCTGGCGCGGATCGGCGGGCGGCGTCCGCTCGCGACGCCCGATGAGCTCACGCCCGCGCAGCAAGGGGTCGCCGAGCTCGTCGTGCGCGGTGCCTCGAACAAGGAGATCGCAGCCTCCCTCTTCATCAGCGAGCACACCGTGGAGTCGCACCTGCGCCAGATCTACATGAAGCTGGGCGTCACGTCGCGCGTCCAGTTGACGCTGCTCATCCTGGGCGGTTGACGGGCGAGCGCGACAGCGCGCTCGCGAGCGCGGCGATGTGCGCGGGGGTCGAGCCGCAGCAGCCGCCGACGATCCGCGCTCCGTTCGCCGCGTAGGCCGCGAGATGTGCTGCATGCGTCGCCGGGTCCGCGTCGTAGACCACTGTGTCGCCGACGATCCGGGGGACGCCGGCGTTCGGCTTGACCCACAGCGGCAGGTCGCCGGCGACGGCGAGCAGCTCGTCGACGATCACGTCGGTGTCCGCGAGCGACTTGCCGCAGTTCGCTCCGACGGCGGCAATACCGAGCGGCGCGAAAGCGGCCACCACCTCGGCGGGGCGCAGGCCCATCATCGTCCGGGTTCCCTGGTCGAAGCTGTAGGAGACGACGAGCGGCAAGTCGCTTGCGCCTCGGATCCCTTCCACAGCCCAGAGCCCTTCGTCGAGCGAGAAGAACGTCTCCAGCACGAGCAGGTCGACGCCGCCTGTGGCGAGCGCCTCCGCCTGCTCGGCGAACGTCGAGACCGCAAGCCTGCGCGTCAGCGGGCCGAGCGGGTCGCTCAGGTGGCCGGTCGGGCCGATCGAGCCGGCGACGAGCACGTCCTCGCCGACCGCGGCGCGGGCGAGCTCCGCGGCACTGCGGTTCAGCTCGGCCGCGCGTCCGGCGAGCGGCCCGTCCGCGAGGCGCAACGAGCTCGCCCCGAACGTGCAGGTCAGGACGAGGTCGGAGCCTGCCTCGACGAAGCTCCGGTGCAGCGCCGTCACGTTCCCCGGTTCGTCGAGCACCCACTCCTCGGGCGCGACACCGGGTGCGATTCCCATGTCCTGGTAGTTCGTGCCGGTCGCGCCGTCGGCAATGAGGACGGGGCGCTCCTCGAGCAGCTGGGCGAACGACGGCATCGCGGCAGGGTACGCACGGCACCTGCTGCCGCGATGCCCGAGTGCTTCAGCTCACCTTGATCTGGCCGCGGATCTCACCGGCCGGGTTCTTCTTCGTATGCACGTTCGCGTAGGTCTTTCCGGCGACGAGCGCCTTCACGACGCTCTTCGTGAGCTTCGCCGTCCCTTTCTGGCCGTTGTGGCACGGCGCGCAGAGCGGGACGATCACGTTTCCGGCGACGCCCTTCTTGCCCAGGTGGATGTGTGCCTGGAGCGCCGGGCCGGTGAGCCCGGAGAACGAGAGCCTCCACTTGAGTGTCGCGCCGCTCTTCGTCGTCACGTAGGTACCGGTGAACGAGCCCTTGGCGTGCGCAGCACCCTTGGGCTTCGGCACCGCTGCGCTCGTGGACATCGTTGCGGCGATCTTGTGCGTCGTCCTTGCCGACCCCGCGGCGAGCGCGACGACGGCGAGCGAGGCGACGGCGCCG
>JAICTB010000028.1 GCA_025936595.1 Thermoleophilia bacterium
CCGGCTTCTTCGACCTCCTGGAGGAGATCTCACACCGATGATCGTCGCAATCGACGGACCGGCAGGCGCCGGCAAGAGCACGGTCGCGCGCAAGCTCGCGGAGCGGCTCGGCTTCAGCTACCTCGACACGGGGGCGATGTACCGCGCGCTGACGTGGCTCGCGATGCAGGAGGGGCTGCCGCTCGGCGACGGCGAGCCGCTCGGCGAGCTGGCGCGGAGGAGCCCCGTCATGTTCGACGAGGCGGGGCGTGTGCTCATCGACGGAGCCGATGTCACGTCGGCGATCCGCCAGTCGCGGATCGACCGGATGGTGCCGGTGGTCGCGCGCCACCACGAGGTGCGCGAGGTGATGCGCGAGCGGCAGCGCGAGCTCGGTCACCGGGGCGACGTCGTCATCGAGGGGCGCGACATCGGCACAGTCGTCGCGCCGGACGCCGCGGTGAAGGTGTACCTGCAGGCCGACCCGCAGGTCCGCGCCCGGCGGCGCCAGGCGGAGCGGCCGGACATCGGTGCGGACGCGCTCGCGACCGATCTGCGCACCCGCGACGAATCCGATCGGGTGCGCATGCAGCCCGCGGAGGACGCGGAGCTGATCGACACGACCGACCTCGAAGTCGACGACGTCGTGTCGCGGATCGAAGATCTGATCCGCACCCGTTCGCTGACCACGCCGTGACGCTGCAGGACGTTACGTGGGCGCTCGGCCGGCGCTACATGGGCTGGCCGGCCCGCTTCTTCACGCGCGCCCGGGCCTACGGTGCCGACCGCGTGCCGGCGGCCGGCGGGCTCGTCTACGCGATCAACCACATGCACTGGATCGACATCCCGATCGTCGGCGCCCTCTCGCCGCGCAACGTGCACTTCGTCGCGAAGGCGGAGGCGGCGCTTGCGCCCGGCGTCGGCAGATTCCTGCGCTGGCACGGGACGATCGCCGTGCGCCGCGGCCAGTCCGACCGCGATGCGGTGCGGATGATGCGCGCGGCGGCGCGCGAAGGCGGGGCGGTCGGGCTGTTCGTCGAGGGGACGCGCTTGACGACCGGCCGCCCCGGCGCAGCGCAGCCGGGCGCGGCGATGATCGCGCTGCAGGAGGACGTGCCCGTCGTGCCGATCGCGATCTATGGCACGCAATTCTGGAAGATCGGCAACTTCGCGCCCTGCACGATCGCATTCGGGGAGCCGGTCCGATTCGAGGGGCTGCCGAAGGGCGGACGCGGCTACAAGGAGGCGACCGCCGAGATCGAGCGGCGCATCAACGTGCTCTTCGACTGGCTCGCCGAACTGCACGCGCAGGGACGACCGCGCGGGCAGGAGCCGCCCGTATGAAGCTGGAGGGAACGGTCGCGATCGTCGGCTTTCCGAACGTCGGCAAGTCGACGCTCGTCAACCGGCTGACGGCGACGCGGCAGGCGGTCGTGCACGAGACGCAGGGCACGACGCGCGACCGCAAGGAGCTTCTTTGCGAGTGGAACGGGCGGCAGTTCCTCCTGATCGACACCGGCGGTGTCGACATCGCCGACCCGAGCCCGATCACACGGCAGATCGCCGTCCAGGCTCGCGCGGCGATCGCGGAGGCCGACCTCGTGCTCTTCGTGGTCGACGCCCGTGCCGGGATCACACCCGGCGACGAGGAGCTCGCACAGATCCTGCGCGAGGCGAAGAAGAACGTGCTCGTACTCGCGAACAAGATCGACGACCCGTCGCAGGAGACGCTCGCGCTCGAGTTCCACCGGCTCGGCTTCGGCGAGCCGTTTCCGCTCAGCGGGCTGCACGGCTCGAACACCGGCGACCTGCTCGACGAGATCCTCGAGCTGCTTCCCGGCGAGTCGACCCGCGAGACGCACGACGACGCGATCCGGATCGCGATCCTCGGCCGGCCGAACGTCGGCAAGTCGTCGCTCTACAACAAGCTCGTCGGCGAGGAGCGCACGATCGTCTCGGAGGTGCCGGGAACGACGCGCGACACGATCGACACGATCATCGAGCACGACGGACGGACCTTCCAGCTCGTTGACACCGCCGGCCTCCGTCGCAAGCGCAAGCAGCGGCAGGGAATCGAGTACTACTCCGAGCTGCGGGCGACGGAGGCGGCCGAGCGCGCCGACGTGGCGCTCGTGCTGATCGACGCCGGCCAGGGCATCGTCGAGGGAGACATCACCGCGGTCGAGCTGGCGCGCAAGACACACTGCGCGACGCTGATCGTGCTCGCGAAGTGGGACATCTCGGAGGTGACGATCGAGGAGGTCCGTCCGGAGCTGCAGCGCCGCTTGCGGCAGCGGCCGGACTTCATCACCATCTCGTCCCACACCGGCCGCGGAGTCTCGCGCCTGCTCGGCAAGGCCGCGGAGCTGTACGACCGGTACGTCTCGCGCGTGCCGACGGCGGAGCTGAACAGGTTCATCGCCGAGCTGAAGGAGCTCCGGCAGGCACCGTCCAAGGGCGTGCGGCGACTGAACCTTCTCTATGGCGCCCAGGTGACGACGCGCCCGCCACGCTTTCGCTTCACCGTCAACGATCCGGGCCTCGTCACGCGCGACTACGCCTACTGGGTCGAGAACCAGCTGCGGGAGCGGTTCCAGCTCGAAGGCGTCCCGGTCGTGGTCGACTTCCGCGCGCGCTCGTGAGGTTCGTCGTCGTCGGCGCGGGAGCGTGGGGGAGCGCATTCGCGCAGCTGCTCCGCGAGCGCGCGCACGACGTGTTCGTTGCGCGGCGCGACACGCTCGACAACGCACCCTACGAGGAGGCAGACGTCGTCGTTCTCGCGGTCCCGAGCACCGCGTTCCGCGAGGTGCTCGGTCACGTCCGCGGACGCGCGACGGTGCTCAGCCTCGTCAAGGGCCTCGACCCCGAGACGGGCGCCCGCCTCTCGACGCTCGTCGTCGACCGGCCCGTCGCGGTTCTCTCGGGGCCGAATATGGCGGAGGAGGTCGCCGGCGGCCTGCCGAGCGCAGCAGTGATCGCGTCGCACGACGAGGGGCTCGCGCTGAAGCTGCAGGACGCGGTCAACTCCGGCGCGTTTCGCGTGTACGTGAACGGCGACCTGACGGGCGTCGAGCTGTGCGCCGCCGCGAAGAACGTGATTGCGCTCGCGGCCGGCGGCGTCGACGGGCTGGGGCTCGGCGACAACGCGAAGGCGGCGCTGATCACGCGCGGGCTCGTCGAGATGAGCCGCCTCGGCGAAGCGTGCGGCGCAGAGGCGGAGACGTTCTCCGGGCTCGCCGGGATGGGCGATCTGATCGTCACCTGCTGGCATCCGTCCGGCCGCAACCGGCGCGCGGGGGAGCTGATCGCGCGCGGCGCGTCCCCCGACGAGGCGAAGGCGACGATCGGGCAGGTCGTCGAGGGTCTGACGACCGCGCCGGTGCTGCGCGACCTCTCGCGCCGCATCGGCGTGGAGCTGCCGATCACCGAGGGGGTGTGCGCCGTCCTCGAGGGGATGCCGCTGCACGAGCTCGCGGGATCGCTGATGGGGCGGCGACCGACGGAGGAGTGATCGTCGAGCTTCTTAAACGGTAACCTGCCGCGCAGATGTCGCAGCGGAGCTTTCTCTTCACGTCGGAATCGGTGACCGAGGGCCACCCCGACAAGATCGCCGACCAGATCTCCGATGCGGTCCTCGACGCCGCGCTCGCGAACGATCCGCTGAGCCGCGTCGCCTGCGAGACGCTGATCACGACCGGGCTCGTCGTGGTTGCCGGCGAGATGACGACTGAGACATACATCGACATCCCGCGCATCGTGCGCGACACGGTGAAGGCGATCGGCTACACGCGCGCCAAGTACGGCTTCGACGCAGAGACCTGCGGCGTGATGGTGGCGCTCGACGAGCAGTCGCCGGACATCGCCCAGGGCGTCGACAGCGCGTACGAGCTGCAGCACGACCCGAGTGACGACGATCCGCTCGACCGCGTCGGCGCAGGCGACCAGGGAATGATGTTCGGCTACGCCACGAACGAGACGCGCGAGCTGATGCCGCTTCCGATCATGCTCGCGCACCGCATCGCGAAGCGGCTTTCGGAGGTGCGTAAGGCAGACGTGCTTCCGTACCTGCGACCGGATGGAAAGGCGCAGGTGTCGATTCGCTACGAGGTCGACGGCGACGGTCGCCAGCGGCCGGTCGAGATCGAGCGCGTGCTCATCTCGACGCAGCATCGCGAGGGCCTCGACCCGGACGCGATGATCAAGCCGGATCTGGTCGAACAGGTACTCCGCCCGATCCTCCCGAAGGACTTCTACGACGAGAAGAGCCTCGACGACCCCGCGTTCTTCTACGTCAACCCGACCGGGAAGTTCGTGATCGGCGGCCCGATGGGCGACACCGGTCTCACCGGGCGCAAGATCATCGTCGACACCTACGGCGGCGCGGCCCCGCACGGCGGCGGCGCGTTCTCCGGCAAGGACCCGACGAAGGTCGACCGCTCGGCCGCGTACGCGGCGCGCTACGTCGCCAAGAACGTGGTGGCGGCGGGTCTCGCCGACCGTTGCCAGATCCAGGTCGCCTACGCGATCGGCGTCGCACGCCCGTTCTCGATCCTCGTCGAGACGTTCGGGACCGAGCACGTGCCCGTCTCGCGCATCGAAGCGCTCGTCGAAGAGCATTTCGACCTGCGTCCCGCGGCGATCCTCCGGGACCTCGACCTGCGCCGGCCGATCTACCACAAGACGGCGGCCTACGGCCACTTCGGGCGCGACGACCACGACTTCACGTGGGAGCGCACCGACAAGGCCGCGGCCCTGCGCGCCGCCGCGGGGCTCGGGGCGACGACCACCGCCACCGTTTAGCTGCGCTTCACGTAGAGGCCCTCGGCGGCTTTCTCGCCGATTGCCTTCTCCGCGCCGTCGAGCACCACGCGGAACTGGCCCGCGGCGGGCTCCGCCGCGCGCAGCTCGACCGCGGCACCGGGTGCGAGTCCCTCGTCGTAGTACCAGTGCAGCAGGTCGCCGTCGTGCTCGGCGAGGCGCACGATCGTCGCGCGCGTACCGGCCTCGAGGGCGGAAAGCGGCTCGAGCTCGCGGTTCTCCGACTGCTCGAAGTCGGGGTCGATCGGCCAGCCGTGTGGGCAGCGCTCGGGATGGCCGAGCTTCTCCTCGATGCGCTCGACCATCTCGTCGCTGAAGGTCCCGCCGAGCTCGTCGGCATGGACGTGCGCCTCGGCCGCGGTGTAGCCCATGAAGTCCGTCAGCAGCCGCTCGATGATCCGGTGCTTGCGCACGACCTTCCGCGCCCGCTTTGCGCCGGCCGGCGTGAGGATCGCCTCCTTGCGCTCTCCGCGCTCGACGAGCCCCTCCGCCTCGAGCCGCTTCAGCATCTCGCCCGCCGACGCGCGCGAGACGCCGAGCATCTCTGCGACGCGCGAGGCGATCGTCTGCGACAGGCCCGGCGCCGCAGGGCGGTACTCGCCGATCGGAAACGCCAGGAAGTAAATGGTCTCCAGGTAGTCGTCGATTCCGTGGCTTGTGGGCATGCTTACCGATCGTAATCGCAAGCTCGTGTAAGGTGCCCCTTACATGAGCCGTAGACTTGACGGACGCGACCCAGTAGCGCAGGCACCCGCTTCGCCGGCGCCGGAGCGGGCATGAGCACCGCACAGACCCTCGTCCTCGGAGCGATCGCCGGCCTGACGATCTTCGTCGGGCTGCCGATGGGGCGCATGCGCAGCAGCTCGCTGGCGCTGCGGGCATCGCTCAGCTCCGTCGCCACCGGCATCCTCGTCTTCCTCTTCTGGGACGTCGTCTCGCACGGCGTCGAGCCGGTCGAGAGCCACCTGGAGGCCCACCACTGGGGCGCCTTCGCGGGCTACGCGGCGCTGCTCGGCCTCGGCTTCACCGCGGGGCTGATGAGCCTCGTCTACTACGACGGCTGGCTGAAGGCGAAGCGCGCGACGCCGCTCGTCGGCCCCGGAGCGGCGGCGACGGACGAATTCGGGCACCGCACCTGGTTCGAGGCGCTCACGCCCGGACGCCGGCTGGCGCTCCTGATCGCGACCGGGATCGGGCTGCACAACTTCGGCGAGGGGCTCGCGATCGGCCAGTCGGCCGCGGCCGGGGAGCTGTCGCTCGCGCTCGTCCTCATCATCGGCTTCGGCCTGCACAACACGACCGAGGGCTTCGGGATCGTCGGGCCGATGTCCGGCGAGGCCGAGCGGCCGAGCTGGGCCTTCCTCGGGCTGATGGGCCTGATCGGCGGCGGCCCGACGTTCCTCGGCACCGTGATCGGCCAGGCATGGGTCAGCCCGGCGCTCGAGGTCGTTTTCTTCGCAGTCGCCGGCGGCTCGATCCTCTACGTCGTCATCCAGCTCTTCGACGTCTGCAAGCGCTTCGCGATGCCGCGGCTCGTCGGCTGGACGCTCCTACTCGGCCTGCTGCTCGGTTTCGGCACCGACTGGGTACTCGTCGCCGCCGGAGCCTGATCTACCCGAAGCCTGATCTACCGTAGGCGCTCTGGGCGCCTTCCTCCACGCAGTCGCGGTCTTCTTCCACCACCTCACCGAGGTGCAGTGGACGGCATTCGGGATCGCGCTCGCCTGCCAGCTCATGAAGCTGCTCTTTCGCGCGCGCGCCTGGCAGAACATCGTCCGCGCGGCCTATCCGACAGGACGGCTGCTCTACCGCCACGCATTCGGCGCCTACGTCGCGGGTGTCGGCGTCAACTCGATTGCACCTGCGCGCGGCGGCGACCTGGTGAAGCTCTACCTCGTCAAGCACCGCATGGAAGGGGCGACGTATCCCACACTGGCCTCGACGCTCGTCGTCGAGACGATGTTCGACTTCTTCATTGCGGGCGGGCTGATGATCTGGGCGCTCTCGATCGGAGTGCTGCCGACGCACCAGGTGTACTCGCGTATTCCCACGGTCGACTGGAAGTTCTTCCTGCGCCACGAAGAAGCAACGGCGATCGGGCTTGCGGTGCTGGCGCTCGCCGGCGTCGTGGTCTTCTTCTGGGCGCGCCGGCGCGTCGAGGATTTCTGGGAGCGTGTGCGCCTGGGGTTTGCGATCCTCGGCGACCGGCGGCGGTTCACGCTCGGAGTGCTGCTGCCGCAGGCTGTCTCGTGGATCTTTCGCATCGCGACGCTTTACTTCTTCCTGGAGGCGTTCGGCGTTCACGCGTCGGTGCACAACGCCCTCCTCGCACAGGTCGTCGACTCGCTCGCGACGCTCTTCCCGGCGACGCCGGGCGGCGCCGGAACCAAGCAGGGATTGATCGTCTACCTCTTCCGCCGCTCGGCCGTCTCGACGTCGCTGCTCCTTGCGTTCAGCGTCGGCATGAACATCGCGGTCACGGTCGAGAACCTCCTGCTCGGGCTGGCCGCAATCGGCCTGATGGCGCGCACGCTCTCGTTCAAGCGGCTGCGTCTGCACGCGCGTACCGAGCAGGCCCGGTAGTGCCGTTCGCAGCGGTCTATCCACTCGTGAACGCGCGTGCCGTCGCGCGCGCGTTCACGTACGAGGTCGACGAGACGGTCGCGGTGGGCGCGATCGTGCGGGTGCCGTTCGGACGCTCGCGCGCGCGAGGGATCGTCACCGAGATCGTCGACGCGCCGCCGGAAGGAGTTCAGACCCGGGCGATCGAGGCCGTGATCGGAGAGCTCCCGCCGGCACTCGTCGAGCTCGCGCTGTGGATCGCCGACTACTACGGCTCGACGCCCGCGCGCGCGCTCGCGCTCGTCGCGCCCGAGGCACCGAAGCGCCGGAAGGAACAGGCACCGCCGGCCGAGCGCCAGGCTCTCACGGGAGAAGCGGAGCCCGTCTCGCTCTCCGAGTCGCAGCGCGCCGCCGTCGAGAGGATCGTCGGCAGCGAAGGTGGCACGTTCCTGCTCTACGGCGCCACGGGGTCGGGCAAGACGGAGGTGTACCTCCAGGCGTGTGCTGCGATGCTCGAACGCGGATTTGGCGCGATCGTGCTCGTGCCGGAGATCGCGCTCGCGCCGCAGACGGTGGGGCGCGTCCGCCGCCGTTTCGGTGAGCGCGTCGCGATCCTGCATTCTGCGCTCACGGAGGCCGAACGGCGCGACGAGCGCGCGCGGATCGCGAGCGGCGAGGCGCGCATCGTCGTCGGCGCACGCTCGGCGGTGTTCGCGCCGCTTCGCGGGCTCGGCCTGATCGTCGTCGACGAGGAGCACGACGCGTCGTACAAGCAGGACTCGGATCCGCGCTACGACGCGCGAACCGTTGCGGCAAAGCGCGCATCGCTCGAGGGAGCCGTCGCGGTGTACGGGTCGGCAACGCCGCGGCCCGAGAGCTGGGCTGCGCTCGAGCGGCTCGAGCTCGGCGGGCGGATCGGCGCAGAGTTGCCGCCGGTCCGCGTTGTCGATCTGCGGCGTGAGGCCGGCTACCCGCTGTCGGCGCCGCTTCTCTCGGAGCTTCGGAAGGTGGTCGAGCATCGAGGGAAGGCGATCCTCCTGCTCAACCGCCGCGGCGTCGCACCTGCGCTGCACTGCCGCGCCTGCGGGACGACGATTCGCTGCCCGAACTGCGACGTGTCGCTCGTGCTCCACGGCGACACCTCGCTTCGGTGTCACCATTGCGGGCACGCCGCAGACGCGCCCGCGAACTGTCCCGCGTGCGGCTCTCCCGAGCTCGCGCGCCTGGGTGCCGGGACGCAGAAGCTCGAGCGGGAGCTCGCGCGCGAGGTGCCGGAGCTCGAGCTGATCCGGCTCGACGCGGATGCCGTGGCGAAGCCGGAGCAGCTCGCTGCGTCGCTCGGGCGGTTCCGGGACACCGACGGCGTGGTGCTGCTCGGCACGCAGATGGTGGCGAAGGGCCACCACTTCTCCGGGGTGGAGCTCGCGGCCGTCGTCGACGCCGACACGGGTCTCGCGATGCCGGACTTCCGCGCCGAGGAGCGCACGTTCCAGATGATCACGCAGCTCGCCGGTCGCAGCGGCCGTGACGCTCCCGGACGCGTGCTCGTCCAGACGTTCCAGCCGGACGCCCGGCCGATCACGCACGCGGCGCGGCACGACGTCGTTCGCTTTCTCGCCGAAGAGCTCGAGCGTCGCAAGGCGCTCGACTACCCGCCGTTCGCGCACCTCGTCCGCGTTCTCGTCACCGGCCCTGCGATCGAGCCTGTGGTGCGCGCGCTCGACGAGCTCAAGGCGGGGATCAAGGATGCCGAGCTGCTCGGCCCGGCGGTGCTTCTGCGGTTGCGCAGCAGGCACCGCGCGCAGCTCGTGGCCAAGACGACGCAGCCGCGCCGGATCGCCTCGCAAGCGGCGCGCCTGCTCGCGGCCGCGGCGCCTGCGATGCGTCGCGCGAAGCTGACCGCCGTCGTCGACGTCGACCCGCAGAGCCTCTGACCTCGCCGCCGGTGGCACCATGGCGTCGTGACGCGGCGGCGGCCGGAGGAGATCATCGGCGAGTGGGGGATCCGGGACGTGACCCCGCCCTCGCAGGCCGAGCGAAGGAAGCTCGCGGCGGAGCACGAGCTGAATCCACTCACGGGAGGCGCGCTGCCGCGCCGGATCCGCCGCTTCCGCGCGGATCCGGACACGTATCTCGCCTCGCGCGGCGGGCCGCTGCCGTACATGCAGCGGCTGCGCCAGATCGACGACGCGATCGCGGAGCACGAGGCGCGCCTCGCCGAGGCGTATGACGCGTCTGCCGGCGACCGCGCCGCGTGGCGGCGGGTCGCGGAGCGGTGGAGCTTCTCGGAGGTGAACGACCTGATCGCGCGGCACAACCGCTGGTACCCGATCGAGGCGCGACTCGCCATGGACCCGCGCACGCGCGACTATGTCAAGATCGGCGGCCGCTCCTACCGTCGCGAGCCACTCGACCTCGCCTGGATCCTCGACCGCTTCCCCTAGATGGTTGATCGGTAATTGGCGTTGGTGCGGCGATGAATTGCCGATCAATCATCTAGGTATCTACACTGCCTCGCCTGTGGCCGACGAACACGCGCACGAGCACGAACCCGACGACGAGCACGAGCACGACGAGGTCGACGAGCGGGCCGAGCTCGAGCTCGAAGCAGCCAGACGGTTCGCTCTCTCGCAGATCCGCCAGTACGGCGATCCCGCGCTGCGCCTGAAGGCGCACGAGGTCGAGACGGTCGACGACGACGTGCGGCGTCTCATCGACAGGATGACCACGCTGATGCACCAGGCGCAGGGCGTCGGGCTCGCAGCGACGCAGGTTGGCGTGCTCCGCCGGATCTTCGTGTTCGAGCCCGACGACGAAGGGCCGCGAGCGATCGTCAATCCGGTCGTCGCCGACCGCGACGACGCGACGGCGATCGATGACGAAGGTTGTCTCTCGCTCCAGGGGGTGCGCGTGCCGGTTGAGCGCTCGACGCGGATCGTCCTCGAAGGCAAGGACGAGAACGGAGACGACGTTCGCCACGAGCTCGACGAATACGGGTCGCGCATCGCGCTGCACGAGCTCGACCATCTCGACGGCGTGCTGATCGTCGACCGCACTGACGACGAGCACCGCAAGCAGGCGCTCGCCACGCTGCGGCCGCGCGCCGTCCTCCGTTGAGGATCGGTATCGCCGCGACGGCGCCGCTCGGAGCCGACGTGCTCGAGCGTCTCGCCGCAACGCACGACGTCGCGTTCCTGCTCACGCGGCCAGACGCACCGCGCGGTCGCGGCCGCAGGCTCGCGGCCCCGCCCGCGAAGGAGGCGGCGGAGCGCCTCGGTGTGCCGGTGCGTCAGCCGGAGCAGCCGGAGCTGCCCGAGGACGTCGAGCGGATGGTGATCTGCGCCTACGGCCTGTACATCCCGCCACGCTTGCTCGCACGCTCGCTGTGGCTCAACGTGCATCCGTCGCTCCTGCCTCGCTGGCGCGGGGCGGCGCCGGTGGAGCGCGCGATCCTCGCGGGTGACGAGCGCACCGGCGTCTCGATCCACGAGACCGTCGAGGCGCTCGATGCCGGACCGATCGCTGCGCAGGAGGCGTTCGCGGTAGACGACCTCGATGCCGGCGGCGTCTACGAACGCGCTGCCGAGGTGGCCGCGCGATTGCTGGACCGGGTGCTCGAGCAGCCGTCCTTCACGCCGCAGGGGGAGCAGGGCGCGAGCTACGCGGAGAAGATCGCCGCGTCCGACCGCGAGCTGAACCTCGCCGATCCCCTCGACTCGTGGCGCCGTGTCCGCGCGCTTGCGCCGCACATCGGCGCGTGGACGACGCTGCACGGCCGCCGCGTCACGATCTGGCGTGCCCGGCTCGAGGCCGGGGCGTTCGTGCCGGAGGTCGTCCAGCCCGAGGGCCGCGGCAGGATGAGCTACGACGAGTTCACCCGCGGCGTCCGATGATCGCGCCCGCGCGCCGCGCCGCGTACGAGGTCGTGCGCCGCGTCTTCGAGGAGGACGCCTTCGCGGACCGCGCGCTCGGATCGGCCGTCGAAGGTCTCGACCAGCGTGACCGCGCGCTTGCGCAACGGCTCGCCTACGGGACGGTGCAGCGCGCGCGCACCCTCGACTTCGGCATCGACCAGCTTGGCAAGCGTCCGGTGCGCAAGCTCGATGGGCCTGTGCGCGCGGCGCTGCGACTCGGCGCGTACCAGCTCGCATTCACCGACCAGGCCGAGCATGCCGTCGTCGACGACTCGGTCGAGCTCGTCCGTGCGGCGCGGCTCGAACGCGCGGTGCCGTTCACGAACGCGGTCATGCGCCGGCTCGCCCAGGGCCTCCGCGGCCTTGTTGCGTCGCTGCCGGAAGGACCCGTCAAGCAGTCGTACCCCGACTGGATCGCGGAGACCTGGGTGCGCGACTTCGGTCCGGAAACCGCCCTGGAGCTGATGCGC
Source organism: Thermoleophilia bacterium (assembly GCA_025936595.1). Taxonomy (GTDB): domain Bacteria; phylum Actinomycetota; class Thermoleophilia; order Gaiellales; family Gaiellaceae; genus PALSA-600. The sequence goes on from JAICTB010000028.1 coordinate 11,744, forward strand.
GCGCAGAACGAGCCGCCGGCGCTCGAAGTCCGCTCGTCGGAGCCGGTTGGGGAGGCCACTGATATCCCGGGCGCATATGTGGTGGACACCGTCGATATCTCGCGCATGCGCCCGATGAGCCGTGCCTCGCAGCTGGCGGCGCTCGCCGTCGGATCGCAGCCCGGCGAGCGCATCCTCGACTCGTGCGCCGCGCCGGGGGGCAAGACGTCGATGCTCCACGGCGAGGTCACGGCCGTGGAGGTTCATCCGGGGCGCGCGCAGGCGCTTGCGCGTGAGGCCGGCCCGAATGTGCGCGTGGTGAACGTCGACGCGCGCGAGCTCGACGAGTCGGGCTTCGACCGGGCGATCGTCGACGCGCCCTGCTCGGGGCTCGGCGTGCTTGCACGCCGGCCCGATCTGCGCTGGCGTGCGCGGCCGCTGCCGGAGCTGCAGCTGGAGCTGCTGCGCGCGGCCGCCGAGCGCACGAAGCCGGGCGGGACGATCGTGTACGCCGTCTGCACGCTGAACGCGGACGAGAACGAGGCCGTGGTCGACGCCGCCGGGCTGGAGGTGCTGCCGCTCGGCGAGGAGTGGCCGCAGTACGCGCACCCGGCGCGCCCCGAGTTTCTACTCACGCTGCCGAGCCGCGACCGGACGAGCGGCTTCTTCATCGCGCGTCTGCGCGCCGCGTAGGATCGAGCCGCGGTGTCCTGGCGCGAGTGGATCCGGACGGTCGAGGTCGAGCCGTCGCTGTACGGCGCGGATTTCGCGCACCTCGGCGACCAGGTCGAGTCGCTGCTGCGCGCCGAGTGCCGCGTCTTTCACTTCGACATCGGCGACGGCCATTTCGTCGAGCCGGTCACGATGGGCCCGATCGTGCTGCAGGCGATCGCGCCGCTCGTGCACCACCACAGCGGTGTGTTCGACGTGCATCTGATGGTCGAGAGCCCGGCGAAGTACTTCGCGCCGGTCGCTGCCGCCGGCGGAGACAGCGTGACGTTTCACTACGAGGCGGCCGACGACGTACCCGCGACGATCCGCGCAGCGCGCGAGGCCGGGCTGCAGGCTGGAGTCGCGTTCAGCCCGGAGACGGAGCCCGAGACGGTTGCGGCCGTCGCCGCCGACGCCGACATCGTCCTCTGCATGGCGATCCACCCCGGCTTCTCCGGCCAGCCGTTTCGCGAGGAGACGTTCGCGCGCGTCGAGCGGCTGCGGACGGCCCTGCCGGACGTCCCGATCCAGGTCGACGGCGGCGTGAACGCGGACAACATCAGGAGGCTGCGGGAGGCCGGTGCGACGCTCTTCGTGGCGGCGTCGGCGATCTTCGCGGCCGACGATCTGCCGCGCGCGTACCGGCGGCTCGTGCAGACGCTCGCGTGAGCCTCGACCTCGCGCTGCAGGTCGCGCGTGCCGCAGGCTCGCGCGCCTATCCGAAGCCGACCGTCGGCGCAGTCGTGGTGTCCGACGGCGAGCTCGTCGGCAAGGGAGCGACCGAGGCGGACGGCCGCCATGCCGAGGTGGTCGCGCTCGACGCGGCGGGCGGGCGGGCGCGAGGGGCGACGATGTACGTGACGCTCGAGCCCTGCGCTCACCAGGGGACGACCCCGCCGTGCGCCGACGCGATCGTCGCCGCCGGCGTCGCACGTGTCATCTTCGGTGCGAGAGATCCGAACCCGGCCGCCGCGGGTGGAGAGGCGAGGCTGCGTCGCGGAGGCGTCGCGGTCGAGTTCGCCGACTCGCGCGAGGCGCGCAGGCTGAACGAGGCGTGGCGGACCTGGGTCTCGCTCCGGCGGCCGTTCGTCATCTACAAGGCGGCGGTGACGCTCGACGGCAGCATGTCGCTGCCCGGCTCACGCTGGATCAGCGGCGAGGCGAGCCGGCGCTTCGTGCACGAGCTGCGCGCGGACGTCGACGCGGTGGCGGTCGGCGGCGGCACGGCGCGCGCCGACCGCCCGCGGCTGGACGCGCGCGACGTCACGACTCCTCGCGGGCAGCCGCGGCGACTCGCCTTCTCGCGGGGGCCGCTCCCGGAGGGTCTCGACCTGGAGCTCCGAAGCGGCCCGCTCGCGACGGAGCTCGGCGCTCTGGCGGACGACGGCGTCCAGTCGCTCCTCCTCGAGGGCGGGCCGACCCTCGCCGCGGCCTTTCTCGCAGCTGACCTCGTCGACAAGCTGCTCGTGTTCGTCGCGCCGGTGCTGGCCGGTCAGGGCCTGGGTCTGATCGCTCCGCTACCCTCCCCGCGCACGCTCTCGCACCTGACGGCGCGGCCGGTCGGCGACGACGTGCTCCTCGAGGCCTATGTCCATCCGCCCTAAGAACCCCGAGCGCACCGACGACCTGCTCGTCACGCAGCTCAGCCACTGGCTGACACGCCAGCTCGGAAACGACGAGCTGCGGCGCAACGTGGAGGCGATCGGGACGAGCGAGCTCGCGCCGGGCGGCCGCGAGGCCGTCAACGAGCTGCTCGCGGAGCTCGCCACGGCCGTTCCCGGGGAACGTGCCCAGCTCGAGGTGCTCGTCCGCGAAGCGGTCGAGACCCTCGTCTACGGCGACTAGGTGTTCACGGGGCTCGTGCGCGAGG
>JAICTB010000243.1 GCA_025936595.1 Thermoleophilia bacterium
ATCAGGAGGACGATCGTCACCGACGCGCCGGCGATGACGCTGATCACGATGTTCCCGGTGACGTAGCCGCCGACCGTCCGGTAGATGTCGTCGCCGACCTTGCGCCAGCGCGCCTGCGAGTGCTCCGGGAAGAGCGAGTACACGCGCTCCACCCACATGCCTCCCTCGAGCAGCATGAAGAAGGTCAGGAACACGATCGTGACGGTGGCGGCGATGATCGTGATCACGCTCTTCGTCACCGAGAGCGCGGCGCCGGAGAGACCGAGCACCCTCGTCGCACCGCCGTTTTTGACCTGCGCCTGCACCTTCTCCACCACGTGGTACTTGCGCTCGAGGAAGCCGAGCCGTCCGCGTCCGTGCGTCAGGTCGTGCACGTAGCTCGGGAGGGCCTGGATGAAGCCGTTCACCTCGTCGATCAGCTTCGGCAGGAACGACGCACCGACGGCGATCACGACCACGAGCACGATCAGGTAGGCGATCGCGATCGCCGGCGCGCGACCGACATGACCGCGGCGCTCGATCCACGAGACGAGCGGCGCGAGCGCGAGCGCGAGGAAGAGCGCGATCACGACCCAGGCGAGCACGTGCCGCGCGGTCCAGATCACCTCGAGGGAGATCGCGACGGCGAGCACGATCAGCAGGACACGCAGAATCGTGCGGGGGCGGAGGTCGACCACGCGCTGCTCGGCTGACACGGTTGTCAGCATCGCGCCGCTGTCGGACGTTGTTACGGTGCCGCGGTGAGCCTGCGCACCTCACCTGTGATCGAGCACGCAGCGCTCCCCGGCGGAGGCTCGGTGCTGATCTGGGTGGGTATTCCGGACGACCCGTACATCGACGACAAGAGCACGCTCAAGACGGTCGACATCCAGCTTCACGAGGGAAACGCGATCGTGGCGTCGATCTCGACCGTGCTCGACTCCACCCACGAAGACGGCGCTCGCGCGCTCGCGCGCGACGTGAAGGCGGCGCTCGAATCCGGCACGATCGGCCTGCACGCGCACGAGCTCGAAGCGTTTGCCGACGAGCTGCGTTAGATCTCGCGCTCGAACCACTCGAGCGCGACCTCGAGCTGCGCGCGCTGAAACGCTCGCACGGTCGGCGCCGTCTCGGGCGGCGGCAGGCCCGCGACGGCCGCGAAGACGCCGGCGAGCAAGGCAGCGAACTCGGGGCTCTGCGGCAGCAGCTCCCACGGCGGCGGGCCACCCTCGAGCCGCAGGCTCGCCGCCCAGCCCGCGAGGTCGGTATCGGGGCTGCCGAGCGACAGCCAGTTCCAGTCGACGAACACGGCGCGGTCCCCGACGAAGCACATGTTGTCGCTTCGCAGGTCGAAATGAACAGATGAGGTTCCGTCGACCGGCGCCTCAGCGGCGGCGGCGATCAGCTCGGGAAGCCGTCGCTCGAGCCACGCCTCGTCGCGCAGCGCGAGCGAGAGGAACGGGGCCGGGTCGGCCGCAACCCGCTGCCAGCGGTCGAAGAGCGAGGAATGCACGTCGCGGAGGCTCTCGGTGTTCGGCGGCGGCTCGCATGCAGCCAATTCGGCGAGCGAGTCGCGCACGGCCTGGACACGCGCTCCGTCCCACCGCGGGACCCAGTCGGCACCGCTCAGGTCCTCGATCGCGAGCACCGGCCGCACGCCGTCGTCGTCCCAGCCCTCGAGCCGCGGCATGAACGAGCCGGCGAGGGATTCGTACACCTCGTGCTCGCGCCGCAACCATGCCGCCATGTGCGGCGCCTCGGCGGACTTGACGAAGACGCTTCGGCCGTCCGCGAGCTCGACCGCGAAGCGATCGGCGGTCGAGTAGCCGCCGCTCCGCGCCGCGTAGCGAACGGGCCGCGAGCCGACCGCTCGCTCGATGCGCTCGTCCAGCTCCTGCACGAGGCCCAGCCTAGATCCTCGGGTTGCGCGGCTACGCTGTCGGGACGCGCCCGTAGTGAAGCGGTATCACGGGACCCTTCCAAGGTCTAGTCGCCGGTTCGACCCCGGCCGGGCGCTCTTCCTTCAAAGTCTGTCGCGTGCTCCTCGCACACGCGCATTCGCCGTACGCGTGGCAGGCCGACGTCGACACGACGGTCGTCATCCCGGCGCTCTCGCTCCTCTACCTGTTCGCGCTCGGACGAGTCGGGGCGCCGCGGTGGCGGATCGTCTGTTACGCCGGGGCGATGGTCCTGCTCGGCGTTGCCTTCTGGACGCCGTTGCACCACCTCGGCCTCCACTACCTGCTGACGGCGCACCTGCTCCAGAACGTGATCCTCGCCGAATGGGCGCCGTTGCTCGCGGTGCTCGGGATCTCGCGAGCCATGGCCGAGCCGCTCGCGCGCCGCCGCCTCTGGCGGACGATCACGCACCCGGCATTCGCTCTGCCCGTGTGGGTTGCGGATTACTTCCTCTGGCACGCGCCTCCGATCTACGACGCGGCACTCGACTCCCAGGCGTGGCTGATCCACGTGGAGCACGCCTGCTACTTCGGCACCGGGCTTCTCATGTGGTGGCCGCTCGTGCAGGACATCCCACGCCGGCTCCCGTCGGGCGGCCGCGCCGCCTACGCGTTCGCGGCGTTCGTCCTCGCCTCCCCGCTCGGGCTGCTGCTCGCGCTCCTGCCGCGCCCGGTCTACAGCTTCTACGAGCGTGCGCCGCGCCTCTGGGGGTTGAGCGCGCTCGGCGACCAGCAGCTCGCCGGCGTGACGATGGCCAGCGAGCAGGCGATCGTCCTCTTCGTCGTCTTCCTCTACTGGTTCCGGCGCTTCCTTGCCGAGGAAGGGGCGCTCTGACGGTTAGGCGCTACGTCGACTTGAGACAGCCGCCGATGAGCGTCGTCGACGCGTCGAGCGGATGGAAGTGCCAGAGCATGACCGCGTTGTTGTCCTGGCGCAGCACGTCTTCGATCCCGACGTTCTTAGCGTGGAAGCGGCGGTAGGCGTCCGCGATGTTGTTCGCGTCCTCCTGCGTCGCCCCGAAGGCCATCGTCACCGAGTTGTCCGGGAAGACGGCGCGGAAGGCGCCGCCGGTCGCGGTCGTCGCGACGAAGTCGGTCGCCGGCGCGATCTTGACGTTGAGGCCGCGCAGGCAGGCCTTTGCCTTCTGCGCCGTGTAGAGGTGCGAGCTGCCGCCCCCACCGCAACCGGCGAGCGCGCAGACCGCGGCGAGAACAATGAGAGACCGCCTCACGGCGGGTCAGTGTACGGATGCGGGCGGGCGCGAGCTATGTTGGCCGCGATGGCCACCGCCGCCGAGCGCCTGGAGACCTATGCCCGGCTCACGGTCCAGGTCG
>JAICTB010000117.1 GCA_025936595.1 Thermoleophilia bacterium
CACTTTCACCTGCAGCGAGTAGGCGCCGTTCGTGATCGCGTGCGCCCCGAGGAGCTCGTTGCGCGTCGCATCGCCCCCGACGAGCCCGGCGACGGCACCGACGCCGAAGTTGAACATGAACCGGGAGCGCTCGTTCGTGTAGTCGAGGAGGTACGACTCACGGCACGCGGCGACGAGCAGCACGGTCTTCAGCTCCTCCTCGGCCCGCAGCAGGTCGCGCGCCATGCGCAACGCGATCGACGTGCCGTGCGAGACGTTCGCATACTCGATCGCGAACGCATTGTTCGCGCCGACGAGGTGTGCGATGCGCGGCGCGACCTGCCAGACCGGGTAGTCGCGCCACATCGAGCCGTAGTACATGACGACGTCGATCTCGGTCGCATCGACGCCGGTCTCCGCGAGAAGACGCTCGATCGCCCGTACCGACAGGTCGCTGACGTGCTCGTCTGGCGCCGCGATGTGCTTCCCGCGCAGGCCGAACTTCTCGACGATCACCTGTTCGGGGATGCCTGAGCGCTCGGCGACCTCGGCCGCAGTCATCCACCGCTCCGGTAGGTACGAAGCGGTCGCGATCAGGCCGACGCGCCTCACGTCGCCTCGAGGACGCGGCGGATCACGCGCTCGAGCTCGTCCCGGACACGCCCTGGAATCGGCTTGCCGTCGCCCCAGAGGATCCAGCGCATGCCGATCATCTCGCCGATCCCCATCAGTGCGAACGTGGCGGCCTCCGGGTCGAGCTTCCCGATCTCGCCCGACTCGACGGATGCCTCGAGCGCCTCGATGTAGCCCTCGGAGAGCCGGTCATAGTGGTAGCGCAGCATCTCCGGCGACACGAACTCGGCCTGGCGGATGATGCGGTAGAGCGCCGGGTGCTCGGACGTGAAACGGAAATAGGCGTCAAAGCCGAGGAGCTCCGACTCGACGCGGCTCGCGCCCCTCGACGAGCCCTCCTTCATCGCATGACGCACGCGGCGGTTCAGGTCGCGCACGAGCTCGTCGAAGATCGCCTTCTTCGAATCGAAGTAGAGGTAGAACGTGCCGGCGGCGACACCCGCCCGCTCGGCGAGCTTGACGATGGACGCGTCGTGGTAGCCGAGGTCGCCGAACACGATCTCCGCCGCGTCGAGCAGCCGCCGGCGCGTGTCGAGCCCGCGCCGCGAGAGCGGCCGCCCGTCGACGTTCGTGATCGCCTCCGTCATGCGTGAAGCTCCAACGCCGACTTCTGGATCTTGCCCATCGAGTTGCGCGGCAGCTCGTCGACCACCGTGAAGGTCTTCGGCACCTTGAAGCGCGCGAGATGCGCGCCACAGTGTGTACGCAGCTCATCGTCGGCGACGGATGCAGTGAGGACGACGAACGCCGCGCACACCTCGCCCCAGCGTTCGTCCGGCACGCCGACGACCGCCGCCTCGGCCACCGCGGGATGCTCGTGCAGCACCGCTTCGATCTCGGCCGGATAGACGTTCTCGCCGCCGGAGACGACCATGTCCTTGAGCCGTCCGCGGATCCGGTAGTTGCCTTCCTCGTCCCGCTCCGCGACGTCGCCCGTGAGCAGCCAGCCGTCCCGGAACGCCTCGGCCGTCGCCTCGTCGTCGCGCCAGTAGCCGGGAAAGACGTTCGGGCCGCGCACGAGAAGCTCTCCGTCGTCGGAGAGGTCGCACGTCACGTACGGGTACGGCTTGCCGGCGAAGCCCGCCTTGCGCCGCGCGTCCTCCGGCGGGAGGCAGAGCACGTTCGGCGCCGCCTCGGTCAGCCCGTAACCCTGGACGATGTCGACGCCGCGGGCCGCCCACACGTCGAGCAGCGCCTCCGGCATCGGCGCGCCGCCGACGACGGCGAGCCGAAGCGAGCTCAGGTCGGCCTGCTCGAACCGCGGCTCCTGTGCGATGAAGAGGTAGTTCGCGGGAACGCCCATCATCGTCGTGATCCGCTCGCGCTCGATCAGCTCCAGCGCGCGCGCCGGCCCGAACCCGCGCTCGAGCACGACCTTCGCGCCCTTCCACCAGGCGAGGATCGACTGCACGTTCCAGCCGCCGCAGTGGAACTGCGGGAGCACCTGGAGGACGATGTCGTCGGGCCGAAGGCCGGTCGCGAGGTCGAAGGACAGATTCGTCCAGAAGCAGTTGGCGTGCGTGAGCAGCGCGCCCTTCGGCTTTCCGGTCGTGCCCGAGGTGTAGATGAGCAGTAACGGATCCGTGTCCGAAGCGTGACCTTGTAACAGACTGTTACTTGCGCTGAGCTCGCGGGGTGGCGCGACGCGGGCAAGCGCGATCGCGGCGTCGGCGAGCTCGCGGTGCTCCTCCTCGACGAGGAAGACGGACGGCTCGGCGTCGTCGAGCTGGTAGGCGATCTCGGCCGGCGCGAGACGCCACGAGATCGGATGCAGGATGGCGCCGGCCTTCGCGCACGCGAACATGAGCGCGACGTGCTCCCCCGAGTTCCCGGTCAGTGTCGAGACGCGCTCGCCGTGGCGCAGGCCGTGTGCGAGCTCGTCCGAGCGGACGTCGAGCTCGCCGTAGGTCCACGCGCGCCCGCGCTCGTCGATCGCCACGCGCTCGGGGGTGATCCGTGCGCGATCGCGGATGATCGTGTCGACGGTGTGCTCGTTCACTGCAGGAACTCCGTCACGATCCTGACGAACACGTCGGGCTGCTCCCAGAAGAAAAGGTGGCCCGCGCCGGAAAGCAGCTCCACGCGCGCGGCAGGAATCCGCTCCGCGAGCAGCTCGGCGTTGCGATGGTCGATCACGTTGTCTGCCGTCCCGTGGAGGATGAGCGTGGGCGCCGCGATCTCACCGTCGACACCGGCGAAGCCCGCTCCGGCGGCCGCCTGCGCCTGCCAGCCTGCGGGGTCCGGCGGGTTTGCCACGCGGAGGGCAAAGAGATCCTCCACGAGCGCGGGATCCGGAGGGTCGCCGAGCGCGTTCTCGACGAAGCGCCGGAGGGCGACGAGCGGGTCGAGGGCGGCGGCCTCCGCGAACAGCTTCACCGTCACCTCCGGCATGGGCATCGATTCCGCGCCGCCCGCCGTCGTGCAGCAGAGGATGAGCCTGTCGACGCGCTCCGGCGCAGACGCCGCGAGCTCCTGGGCGATCATCCCGCCGAGGCTCGCCCCGAGCACGTGCGCGCGGTCGACACCGGCCTCGTCGAGCACCTGCAGCGCGTCCTCTGCCATCTCGCGCGCGCTGTACGGACCGCCGGGCTTGTCGGACTCGCCGATGCCGCGGTTGTCGAAGAACAGCACGCGGTAGCGCTCGGCGAGGCCCGGGACGACCGGTTCCCAGCTCCAGCGCGCGTAGCCGAGCCCCTGGATCAGCAGCAGCGGCGCGCCGCTGCCGCGCTCCTCCCACGCGATCTTCACCGCTGGAACACCTCCCTGAGCCGCCGCACCCGGCCGAAGCGTGCAATCCCGCCGGGGACGAAGAAGACGACGAGGATGAACAACACACCGAGCACGAAGAGCGGCTGCTGGAGCGGCGTCCGCAGGACCGACGGCAGGCTCGAGACGGCGTGCGACGAAGAGGCGTCGCCGAGCCGCTCGTTGGCCCACGTGTAGAGGACACCGCCGACGAGCGCGCCCCAGCGCGTGCCTGTGCCGCCGATCACCACCATCACGAGCAGCGTCAGCGTGAAGTTCGCAGACGTCACTTCCGGTGTGGCGCCGCCGAGCAGGAGCAGGTACACGACACCGCCCGCCGTCGCGAGGAACGAGGCGAGCACGAACACCATCAGCTTGTAGGCGTAGGGCCGCAAGCCGAGCACCTGCACGCGCAACTCGTTCTCCCGAATCGCCTGCCAGACGTGACCGGGCGACGAGTGCACCGCCCACTGCACGATCGCGAACACAGCCGCGGCGAAACCGAGCGCGACCCAGTAAAGGTGCTTCGTGTTGAAGATCCCGACAAGCCCCTGCGGCAGCTTGGTGTAGTCGGCGCCCAGGCCCTCCTCGCCCCCCGTCCACTTGTGCGGGTTCTTGAAGACGAGGATCGAGCCGGCCTGGGCGAACGCGAGCGTGACCATGGCGAACGCGATCCCGCCGACGCGCAGCGACACGGCGCCGAGCGCGAGCGGAAGCAGCACGCCGACGAGCGCAGTGAAGGCGATCGCCGCGACGAAGCTCCAGTGCCAGCGCGTGATCGCGACGTCCGTGACGTAGACGCCCGCGGCGAAATAGAGCGCGTGGCCGAACGAGAGCAGCCCGGTGAAGCCGAACAGGAGGTCGTAGGTCATCGCGACGCCGCCGAAGAGCAAGCAGAGGGCGAGCAGCTGGAGTGTCCCCGGCGTGTCGATCGAGCCGTTGAAGACGTACGGGATGTCGACCGAGAACTGCGGCACAAGCGCCAGCACGACGAGCAGCACGATCGGGATCAGGGAGCGCTTCATGCGAGCTTCGCCGAGAGGCCGCCCGGCCGGGCGAGAAGGACGATGCCGAGCAGGAGGACGACGCTCAGGTCGCCGAGCCCGGACGAGGCGTAGTAGTTCGCGTACTGCTGCACGAGCCCGACGACGACGGCGGAGACCGCGGTGCCGCGCAGCGAGCCGAGGCCGCCGATCACGACGACGATGAAGGCGAAGATCAGGAGCGATGTGCCCCGCGCCGGATCGACGGTGCCGAAGTAGACGCCGGAGAGGACGCCGGCGATCGCCGCCGCGACCCCGCCGATCGCGAAGACGAGCATGAACGCACGACGTACATCGATGCCGAGCGCGGTGACCATCGCGCGGTTCTCGACGCCGGCGCGGATGATCAGGCCGTACCGGGTGCGGCGCAGGAATGCGTTCAGCGCGACGAGCACGACGACCGCCGTCGCGATCTCGACCCAGCGGTCGTTCGGGATGTGCGCGCCGGCGACGCTCGTCGTCTCCCCGAGCCACGACGGCGCGACAAACGGGCGCGCGTCGTTCCCCCAGATCGCGACGACGAGCGCGGAGACGGCGAGCGCGAGGCCAACCGTCACGAGCACCTGCTCGATGTGCCGCTTGTAGAGCGGACGGATGAGCACCAGCTCGACGAGCGCGGCGAACACGGCGCCGACGGCGAGCCCGACGAGTGCCGCGAGCAGAAAGCGCGGCAGCACCGAGACTGCGGTCAGCTTCGACTCGGCGAACCACGCGCCGTAGGCGCCGACGGTGAGGAACGCGCCGTGCGCGAAGTTCAGGACGCCCATCAGCCCGTAGATGAGCGAGAGCCCGGACGCGATCAGGAAGTACATCGCGCCGAGGCCGAGACCCGTGATCGTGAGCAGGATCAAGGTGCTCATCTTCCGCTCCGGCACCGGCAAAGCCGGCACCTCCGCTCCTTGATGAGCTCCGTCAAGCCTACGCTCATGCCACTCCCAGCATGCGGTTGACCATGGACGTGTCGGCAAGTAACTCCTTCGCGGGGCCGATGTGAACGACACGCCCGGTGTCGAGCACGACCACGTCGCGCGCAACACGCGCGACGACCCCGAGGTTCTGCTCGACGAGCAGGACCGTCGTCAGCTCCGAGACGCGCTCGAGCACGCGCGCGACCTCGGTCACGAGGAGCGGCGCGAGGCCCTTCGTCGGCTCGTCGACGAGGAGGACGCGGTTCTCGTTCAGCAGCGCGCGTGCGATCGCGACCATCTGCTGCTGGCCGCCGGAGAGCGTGCCCGCCCGTTGCTTCGCGCGCTGCCTCAGCTCCGGGAAGAGCTCGTACACGAGCTCATACCTTGGTTCCCCGTCGCGCTCCGCGAGGCGCAGGTTCTCCGCCACGGTCAGCCCCGCGAAGACGTCACGGTCCTCCGGCACGTAGCCGACGCCGCGCTGGACGATCCTGTAGGTCGCGGCCGCCTGGATGCTCTCGCCCGCGAGCTCGACACGCCCCCGCCGGTCGACGAGGCCCATCAGCGCGCGCAGCGTCGTCGTCTTGCCGACACCGTTTCGGCCGAGGAGGGCGGTGACGCCGCCGTCGGGCACGTCGAAGCTGACGCCCTGCAGGATGTGCGACTCGCCGAGATGGACGTGCAGATCGGAGACGCTGAGGATCGCGGTCACAGGGCTTCACCGAGGTACGCCTGCTGAACCGTCTCGTTGCGCATGATCTGCTCCGGCGTGTCGATGGCGAGGAGGCTGCCGTGGTGCAGGACGGCGATCCGCTCCGCGAGACCGGTGACGACCTCCATGTGGTGCTCGACCATCAGCACGGTCTTGCCTTCGGCGTGCACCGAGCGGATCAGCTCTACGAGCTCGGGGACGTCTTCCATCGAAACACCTGCCATCGGCTCGTCGAGCAGGATCACGCGCGGGCTCCCCGCGAGCAGCATCGCCAGCTCGAGCTTCCGCTTGTCGCCGTGTGAGAGAAGCCCGGCCGGCGTTGCACCGCGTCCACCGAGGCCGACCCGCTCGAGCGCCCACTGCGCCTTCTCGACCGCCTCGCGCACCCGCGTGGCGCGACGCCAGACGCGCATCGTGCCGCCGAGCGCCGCCTCCGCAGCGAGGCGGACGTTCTCGTGCACCGGGAGCAGCGGGAACACGTTCGAGACCTGAAACGTGCGGCCGAGCCCGGCGCGCGTGCGCCGGAACGGCGGTTGTCCGGTGACGTCGACCCCGCCAAGCTCGACGCGGCCACTGGTCGGGCGCAGCAGGCCGGAAACGAGATTGAAGAGCGTCGTCTTGCCGGCGCCGTTCGGTCCGATGACGCCGAGCAGCTCGCCCTCGCGGACCTCGAGCCCGATACCGGAGACGATCGTCGCGCCTCCGATGTCGAGCCCGAGGTCCCTCGTTGCGAGGATCGGGTCTGCGCTCACGCGCGCTCCCTGGTCGATTGCGTCCTTTAGCCCCTCATCGCGGCGACGGGCGGCGCGGTGGCATACGCCGACGCCGTTCCGAGCACCTGCGCGACGAGACGGTTGCCCTTCTTGACGAGCTTCACGCGGAACATCGGCTGCAGGAGCGCGTGATCCTGCGGGCGAACGGCGGAGAAGCCCTTCGGGCCGAGGAACTTGTAGCCC